>DATKJY010000228.1:0-4700 GCA_035543175.1 Candidatus Acidiferrum sp. | reverse complement strand
GAAAATAGTCTCGACCACTTCGCGACGGAACGCCTTCACCGAATTGAGGTCGTGAACTTTGAGTCCAAATAGCCAACGCGAGAAAGAATTGTAAATCGAAGAGACAAACTTCTTGTTGTAGTTCCCCTGTTTCCACCCGGTACAAATATCCACCCCGCGTGATATCGGCTCTACTAACGCGGGAATATCCTTGGGGAGATACTGCAGATCGGCCGGGTAAAATACGAAGACATCCCCTGAAGCCACGGCAAACCCCGACTGCAGTCCTTCCGTCAATCCCCGGTTGCGCTGATGGGAGGCGTACTTGACGAAATCGTATTTGGCGGCGTTCGCCTTGATGCGTTCAAGCGTCCCGTCAACCGAGCCGTCGTCGACAAACACGAGCTCTCCTTTAAACGGCGCCGTCTTGAGCATCTCGGCGTACTGCCGGCAGAACTCGTCGATATTCCCTTCCTCGTCTCGCGCGGGGACGATCGTGGAAACTACAAAGTTGAATCTGGTTTCAGTTGCCATGCTTCGTGGGTCCGTAGTTTTTTACAGTCTTCCTGAAGCTGCGTGATGTCCGGGGCAAAGAAGATCGCTTTTTCGTATTGCTCCAGTCCCTTCTGGCGGAAATCGTCGAGGCTCGTCGCCGCGAAGCGATCCCGATAGAATTCCGCGAGCCGCTTTCTAAGAACATAGGTTGTTGGCGAAATTTCAACGGCTTTTTTCATCATGGATTCCGCCTCATCGTATGCTTTCATTTTATCGGCCAGATTGCCGAGAAACATACACGCCGAAGCGCAATTCGGGTGCGCCGCCATGAATTTGCGCGAATAGGCGGTGGCCGTCTCTATCAGGCCTGAGGAGAAATTGTCCTGCGCCAGCTCCAGAAGCGATTTGGGATAGCTGTCCGCTTGTCGGTTTCCGGTATTCCCCGCCACTCGAATCAGTTTGACCTTGCTGGCGCCGATTACATAGCTCATGACGTGGACAGCGTTTTTCATGAGGTCGGGGTAATCCTGCCGCGCCCGCGTCTCGTTCGGCTCGTCGACCAGAAGATGGGTGATCGGGTAGCGGCGGAACAAATCGGGATCCGCTTTGGAGACGCCGAACATATGGATGATTGATTTAAGATTAGTCTCTTCGGTCATATTCGGACCGTAGGGACCCGAAATTATAGCCTCCGGCGAGACCACCATCGCCAGATCCCGGCTCATATCCCGGTTGATGTAGGTAGGACGCTGCAACCAGAAATAGTAGCGGCTGACGGCCGTCGCAACTACTACGAAAACCAGGAGCGCCACCAGAGCCCGGACCGGCCACGTCTGATAAGGAAGTTTACCTTTTCGGTAAAGAACCATGATGCCTACCACGGCGGCCGTGACCACAACGCAGATGACCCACAGAAGATACTTGAAATCGGTATAGTAGAATTCGCCGCCGCTCCCTTCGATCACGCGGCCATACAACTGATACACCGGTGTCATGGCGGTCAGGAAACAGAACAGATAAAATAAAATCGGCGTCCGGGTGATGTCGGTGGGAGCCCACGGCTTCAACATTCGGTCGAGTATTACGGCCGCCGCCCCGCAGATGGGATAGATGAGAATCAATTCATACCGAAGCGGCCGGTAGTTCCAGATCATGAGGGCGCCGTAGAACGCGATAATCATTGCGGCGATAAAAACATGCCCGCCATTCCAGGTCCCGAATCCACTTCGCCACGAGCGCCACCGCGCGACATGAAACAGAATCATCCCCAAGAACAAGGCCGAGAGCAGAGCCGGAATCGGCATGCGGGGAAACAGGCTGGTGAAAATCCCGAACGTCACCATCTTGTAGAAGAAATCATCGATTGATTTGAGACCTTCCGGGGAGCCATAAAGTGAGACCGTCTGTTCCTGAAGATACCCAGCCACCTGCGCCTGCATTGGACGATATGAGACGAAATACCAGATTAGCGTGACCAGCACAAATCCGCCGGCGAACATCGCGAGAAAACGGAATGAAATTTTCGGCAGGTTCGGACTGTCGTGGAAGAATCGGTACACCATCAAACAAGCGAATGGGAACAGGAACACCATCCCCAGCACCTTGCCAAAAAATATGGCGGCTGCCAGTGACATCCCTGATAGCAGGAACCACCACCATTTATTCCCATAGATGGCGAGAACGAGCGCAAGAAAGCCATAAAACGCCATGGCGTTTTCGAGAAACGGCAAGCGGCCGTAGAAAAGCAGATTGTAATCGAGTCCTGCAAACAAAAGAAAAATCGCGGCAGCCAGGTTGCCGGAAATCTTCCGAATGAACGCCGCGAACAGAAGCAACGCGCCGAAAGCATACAGGAATCCCACCAGATTTGATTGCCAAACGCCCGTGCCGACCAGCTTGAACACGATCACCGCCAGTGCGGTGACGCTCGACCGGAGGAAGAAAACAAATCGATAATCGTTAAATGGATTGAACTGCCCCGATTGTACATACATCCGCGCCCAGAGCGTGTACTGCCCCGGATCGGTGTAAACATCGGTGGATTTAGACAGATCGGTCGGCGGGTCGGCATCGAGATGATAGAGACGAAGGACCGCCAGAATCAGAATCAAGACCACGGCGGCTGCTATGTACCACCGTGGCGCGCGTATGACACTCTTACCTGACGCCAAAGAATTCCTTGATGGTTGCGGCGACATAATCAATCTGGTCGTCGGTCAGCTCGGGAAACATCGGAAGCGACAGAATCTGCCCGGCCAACGCTTCGGTCACCGGGAAATCCCCTTCGCGGTGCCCCAAATCGGCAAATGCCTTCTGCAGGTGAATCGGCACCGGATAATGAATCAGGGTCGACACTCCGTGCTCTTGCAGATATTTCTGAAGCTCCTCACGCTTCGGCGTCTCGACGACATATAGGTGGAACACCTGATAATAGTCCGGATTCATATCCGGAACGCCGACCGGGCCGTCCTGAAGCCGCTTGTTGTAGCTCTGAGCAACTTTGTTGCGGCCATTGTTCCATTTGTCGAGATAGCGAAGCTTGGTGTTGAGCACCGCCCCCTGAATCCCTTCAAGGCGGGCGTTGTACCCGAGAATTTCGTGATAATATTTCTTGTCGGAGCCGTGATCGCGAAGCATCCGCACTCTGCGCGCCAAATCGGCGTTGGTAGTCGTCACCGCCCCTCCTTCACCGTACGCCCCGAGGTTCTTGCCGGGATAAAATGAGAACGCCGCCAGCGTCCCCATCGCTCCGGCGACCCGCCCCTTGTACTTGGCGCCGTGCGCCTGGGCGGCGTCTTCGAGCACGACCAGATTGTGTTTGGCGGCAATCGCTAAAATCGGATCCATGTCGGCGCAGCGACCGTAAAGATGTACGGGAATGATGACCTTGGTTTTCGGCGTGATTGCCCTTTCGATCAGGTTCGGATCGAGCGTGCGACTCACCGGATCGACATCGACCAGCACCGGCTTGGCGCCGGCGTGCGCGATGGCGGCCGCGGTCGCGATGAAGGTATTGGCCGCGGTGATGACTTCGTCGCCGTGACCGACGCCGAGCGCGCGAAGCGCCAGCAGCAGTGCGTTGGTACCGTTGTTAACGCCGACACAATGTTCGGAATGACAGTAGAGGGCGAAGTTCTTTTCGAATTCCGCGACGGCCGGCCCGAGGACGTAGGCGGATTTATCGAGCACCGCGCTGATAGCCGAATCGAGTTCCGGCTTGATGGTGCGGTACTGAGCTTGCAGATCGAGAAATGGTACGTTCATGCTATTCCTTTGTAGGACGGCAAGATAGGGGATTTGAAGGGATTGTCAAGAAGAAGTGGTGGGAGTTCGTTTGTGGCTTAAGTCCACTCTGATACAGAGAGGTAACTCACGGATGCCGTGTTAAATCATTGGCATGTTTGTCCATAACGAGTATATTGTAGAGGTACAACGACAACCTGTAAGAAGCGCGTTAAAAGAAGCGCGGGGGAACGACATGCGAAAGCTCACGCTTTTTCTGTGTTTATCAATCCTGACGTTTGCTGCGACCGGTGTTCTGGCCGCCGACACGGGGCGGAACATCCGCGAGTTCGTGACCGACAGCGGCCGGATTGATCTGAACGCCATCCGCGCCAGCGGCTACCAGGGCGCGCTGGATCTGAAAGGCGTCAATCTTCGTGTTGATCCGAAAACGGGTGCACCGCTAGTGGACCAATCCCCTGGCCAGGCCCCAGCTGACAATCCTGATGATGTCTATTGGGACAACAGCATTTCTCCGTCGATTCCGGGGCTAAGCGGCATCGCAAGAGCGATGACTGTATACAGCGGGATGTTGGTAGTCGGTGGAGCCTTTAATATCGCAGGTGGTGTACAAGCGAACAACATTGCCGCTTGGGATGGCAATCGATGGTATTCGTTGGGATCGGGGGTCGATGACACAGTTTATGCTTTGGCGATTTACGATGGTTCGCTTATCGCCGGTGGTCGGTTTTACAAGGCCGGCGGTGTCACCGTCAACCACATCGCTTCATGGGATGGAAGTGGTTGGTCTCCAATGGGGACGGGCATGAGCGATTCGGTTGGAGTATTTGCTCTCACAGTTTACGACAATCAACTCATAGCGGGCGGCTATTTTACTAGAGCAGGCGGTTCACCTGCTTATGATATAGCCTCTTGGAACGGCAGTACTTGGGGGACACTCGGGTCCGGGGTGAATCATGCAGTGTTTGCCTTGACCGTCTATG
>DATKJY010000227.1:0-4448 GCA_035543175.1 Candidatus Acidiferrum sp. | reverse complement strand
ATCTTGGCGCGCCCGACGAGCGCCCAACTGGCTCCGCCAGGTTCCGGCTTTGAGAAAGGTTGGAACACCAGCGATACCCTCGAGCATTACGGCCCCGACCAGTTGTTCGCCTACATAGATGGCGGCGCTGAGCAATACCTTGAGCTTGGCTTCGTAAACCTGAAGGTCCAGCGTTATGCCAATGGAAAAAGCGAGCTCGAACTCAATTTGTACCGGATGGATTCCCCGGAAGCTGCCCTTGGCATATACCTGATCACCTGTCCGGTTGAGAAGCCTCTCAAGAATCTTCAGGTCCGTAACTCCGGGTCAAACTCCCAGGTCAATCTCGTCCGCGGCCCTTATTTTGTCCAGATCAACAATTCCACAGGTGACAAATCCGCGTCCTCAGCAATGACCGCGCTTGCCAAAGCTCTGACCCTTACACTGCCGAACGATACTTCAATTCCTTTGCTTGACCGTCTCCCGAAAAACGACCTCATTGCGGGCTCGGTGCGGATTTTCCGCGGCCCGCTGACTCTCGGGCCGATTTACAATTTCGGTACCGGAGACCCGCTTCAGTTAGCCAGTAAGACTTTTGGGATTGCCGGCGGCTATGCCGATGGTCAGGGGGCGTGCATTCGCATGGTGATTCCGTATCCGGACAGCGAATCAGCGAAAGCAGCGTTCTCAGACTTGTTGGGTCAACTGGACATCCGCCTGACTGTCATCAGCAAGACCGATCATTCCTTTATGTTCAAAGATGACGGCGGCAAATTCGGCCAGGTCGCCCGTAAAGAGTCAATCATTTCAGCCACCGTCGATCTCGCTAATCAGCCTCCAACAGCCGACTGAATCCCGCCCCAAACTGCAATCGAATCCACGTCCATAGCTTCCTTTCGTTCGCTGGCCATTTCGCTCGATTGTGCTTGCCTCGCGAAGCGACGCTCACTTGATTACGAGTGATGCTTCTTCTTATCGACACGTCAAACCTAAGGGGAGTCTTATGCATATTCGCCCTCTGACCGCACGGCTTGCCGCCCTTTTGATAATTACCCTCAGCGTGTCTGTCTCCGCCTTCGCGAGCTCCGATGACGCCTGGAAAGCCCTGCATAATCTCGATATTCCCAAAGCCAAAGAGCTCTTCACTCAGGAACTGACCCGTACGCCCAAAGATGTCTCGCTCATGCGGGGGCTACTCTTAACTGCCTATTTCGATTATGACCATGAGACTCAGGTAAAAATGATCAATGACATAATCGCCGCCGACCCGTCCAATATCTACCTCCTGGCCATTTTCGAACATGTGGCCGCGGAGATGCTTGACTGGAGCGATCATATCGACCTGCAGTACGCCATCGGCGACGCGCTGGCCAAACACGCCCCTCCGAACGTGGCCTTTCTCGGCCGCCAGATGCTGCATTCGTGCTACACTTATACCGCCACTAAGCAGCCGAAATCCTGGGCGCTCGAGATGGGGGACGCACCCGGTTTCTGGGTCACCGGTCCGTTTGACAATCACGCCGAAATCGCCAACTATCGCCCCGTCCCATTCGAAGGTGAATCTCTGGACACTCTCGCTACCACCACCGGCAAAAACGGATCTCGCGTCGGCTGGACCTGGCTCGATAAGGATTCGTACAGCGATTTTTCTCCCACCACCGCCATGCTGAGCGCCTCCGACATCGCTTGCCAGGCTCGGACCTACTTCGAGTTGCCCGAAGACCGCGAGATTCTGGTATTGCTCGGTGGCGCCTTCAGCGGCCGGGTGCTCGTCGACGGTCGCAAAGTTCACGACGACCCCGTCTACCGCAATGCGGTCCAGCGCGAGGGATTCCAGGTACGTCTGCCGAAAGGTCCTCATGAGATTACGCTTGTTATCGGCGCCGCCGATCAGGGTATCCTCTTTCATATAGCGCTAGTGGGTGTCGACCGTAAGCCAATACCCGGATTGAAATGGCTTCGATATGCCGCCGTGAAGAAATCCGATGCCGTCACCGCGAAGGCCATGCACCCGATATTCGATGTTTTCGATTCCACCGTCGCCGCGGCAGGATTGCAGCCGGATACTCGTTTCTGGAAAGCGGTTCTCCAGATTGACAACGGCTATGCCCGCGAAGCGGTTCGTGAACTCGAGTCCTTGTATAATGAAGGCAAACTGTCGCTGCTCGAAACCTGGATGCTCTACCGCTCACTCCTCATGAACGACGAAGGGACCCGCGGCAACGAATACCTCGGCAAAATCAAAGCCGCCGTCTCTACACCTCGCACGGATCTCCTTTGGATCACTGCCTCGGGCGACAACTTCGATGCCCGACTCACTGCCTGGGAGGAATTGAACCGCAAATACCCCGGGCGCGCCGAGACAGAGCAACTCGCTGCCCTGAAACCAATCGCCACCCGCGACACCAAGACCCTGATAGCCAACGTTCAGGCGCTGACCGTCAAATACCCTGAAGTTTGCGGCTTTCATGATGTATTAGAGCGATTTTACGCAGACCTCGTCAAAGACCCCGAGTCCGCTTTCAAAGAATTCACGCTCGCGCGTACGCTGGCTAAATCTAAGCGCTCCCTGCTGCTGCAGACGCCACGCCAGTTGATACGCATGTCCAAATACGATGACGCCATCAAGGCTGCCCGCCTGTCTATGAGAGAGTTTCCCGGAGGGACTCTTCCAATCGAAGACCTCGTCGACGCCTGCACCGCTGCTCATCGCGAGCAGGAACTCATTCCGTTGCTCGACAGTTTGATCGCGCGGTATCCGTACAACGTCGATTACTACAACATGCTGTACGGTATTTGTTCTAGCGGCGGCAAATTCGACCGGGCAAAACAGATCCTTCAGCAAATCCACAGCTTAAGACCGAAAGCTATTCTCCCGTACACCGATCTGGATTCGCTGCACAACAACGTGTCCTACGACAGCATTTTCGGATCGATCGACGTCATGTCGCTATGGGACACTACACCCACTGAGTCCGATCTGGGCGGCAACAAGATGTGGAGCCTGCTTGACCGCCGCCAGAAACTTGTATTCGAAACCGGCGTCATGCTGGAAGATATCCACTACGCGCGGGTCGCTGTCGATCGAAGCGCTATCGAAGATATGCAGGAAACTGACCTCGGCTTCGAACCGGATCGTACCTCCGCCCCGCTGTTAGTGGCGCGGCGCCTTCGCCAAGGCCAGCCGCCGCTGCAGGGTGTTCTCGACGGCAGCAAGGTGGTGTTCAAAGATCTGCAACCCGGCGACGCCATCGAGCTTCATTATCGTATCTGGAGCAGCAACGAAGGTGATCTTTGGAAGGAGTTCTGGGACACCTATTACACTCATTCGACGATTTACGAGCGCTTCTGGGAATATGACATCCTGAGCAACCGCCAGGACCTTCGCTATCAAGTCGTGGCTCCGGCCGGGGAACCAACCATCGCGCAGCATTGCGGTTTTAAGCGCCTGACCTGGCATGGCGAAAAAGTCCCCGCCTGGAGGCTTGACGTGGAGATGCTTCCGCCCAGCTCCGATCTGCTCGGTCGTGTCGCCGTAACGACGATTTCGAGCTGGCAGGTCATCAACCATTGGTATCAATCCATTGCCGACGCTATCGTCGGGGAGAACCCCCGTTCCGATCAGTTGGCGGATAGTCTGACGGCCGGTCTCACCACCGTCAAAGCCAAGCTGGGCGCCCTTTACAAATACATCGTGCTCGAGCTCCCCTATCAAACTATTCAGTTCGATTATCAGGCCGCCATCCCACACAAACCGGATGATGTACTGCTCAATAAATGGGGCGATTGCAAAGACAAGGGGATGTTGCTGGTGCAGATGCTTCGCCATCTCGGCATCGCGGCCTGGCCCGTCCTGGTGATGACTCGCGACAACGGCACCAGCCTGCCTTTACCGCAATTTGAGTTCGATCACCTGATTGTCGCCACGGTTGTCGGCGGTGATACGCTCTTTACCGATCCCACCGAAGTTCCATTTCCGCCGGAGCATTCCTTAACCACGATGACATTCGGACAACCCTGTGAGGTTATCGGCGTCGGCCAGACCGACAACATTGGCAAACTGCCTCCCATGTCGATCGATGATTCCCACCGCAGCATTCGCATGACCTTGTCGCCCGTCGACACGGGCGCCATGGCATTAAAGCTCGAGCGCACCTATTTCAACCAGGAAGCCGGGTTCGATCGCTATCAGTTGCGTGGCGTCGATATGGCCGAGTACAAAAAGAATCTCGAAACCGATTACACCACTCAGTGGGGCGTTAGCGTGACGGTGGATTCGGCCCAGCACGATTCCATCAGAACAATTGATACGCTCTTCAAGGAAGTCATTTACGGTTCGATTGCTTTGAGCGTGCAGACGATCGGCAAAACCACCATTCTCACGCCGCCGGCCTGGTCGATTATTCCCAAGAGTCTGCTGCCCCGACTGGTCAGCGACGGCAAACGCGAGTTCCCTATCGACCTGCGTA
>DATKJY010000226.1:0-2857 GCA_035543175.1 Candidatus Acidiferrum sp. | reverse complement strand
GTAAACCCCTGACGCGTAATCAGGTGACCATCCTTGTCAACCAGCAGCGCACATTTGGCCTCGGCCCCTTTTAGCATCTTGCTCAGAAGAGCGTCAATGGTGTTAATCTCTTCTTCGTAGATAATCAACGTCTCGTCCGACATCTTAATCTCCTTGTAATCTACTTAATGCCAAACAAGCGCTTGAAAAAGCCACGCTTTTTGGGTTCTGCTCGACGCCTGAGCGGAGGGGCCATCTGTGGCACAACTTTCTCCCTGGGCGACTCTTCCGACATTCTATGACTAAGGTCAGGTGCGACTGCCGGTTCCGGCTCGGCCGCTGTCTGAGCTTGCACGATTGGTGCGGGAGTTGTGGCTTTGCGCTGCGGCGCCGCCGCCTCGCTACCCGGATAGGGACGATACGCCGACGGGTCCGGAATGGCCACCCGCCCGGTCGAATGCGCCACTAACTCGGATTGCAAGGCGATGCGCCCGCTCTCACTCCCGCTGAATTCGACCGGCACTTTGCCGCTCTGTCCGGCCGAAGCATGCCCATGACCGCCATCGGCGCCTGCTGTCGCGGTATCGCCGGCGACGCATGCCGGTGCGGCGTGCGGTGCGGTACCTGCCGCCTGTGACTGCCGCATCCGCGTCGAACTCGAATTCTTGGCTTTATCCAGCACCAGCTTGATGATCATCTTCAGCGTGTCGAAGACGCCGTTGCCGATGGTCGCCGATGCCTCGAAATGCGGCCAACCCCGTTTGTTGAGCTGGGCGTTGAGTTGCTCGATTCGCAGGACGTTGGGCAGGTCGCGCTTGTTGTACTGGAGCACTATGGGAATGTCGCCGATGTTGTAACCGTATTCGGCCAGGTTATCTTCCAGGTTGGACAGCGACTCGATATTTTCATCCATCTTGTCCGTCTGACTGTCGGCCACAAACACGATGCCGTCGACGCCGCGTAGCACCAGCTTGCGGGTCGCGTTATAGTACACCTGGCCGGGGACGGTATAGAGCTGAAATTTCGCGGTGAAGCCGTTGATGCTGCCGATATTGATCGGCAAAAAATCAAAATACAGCGTCCGGTCCGCCTCGGTGGCGAGCGAAATCAGCTTGCCGCGGGTCGTCTGCGGCACTTTGGCGTGCACATACTGCAGATTGGTGGTCTTGCCCGATAACCCCGGGCCATAATAGACAATCTTGCAGCAGACCTCGCGCGATGAGTAGTTGATTGACACCATACTGCGGTATTCCTAATCGTCCACGATGTCCTTTAGTTGGGCCGTCTCAAACGGCCGATCGCATTCCGAATCTCCAGTCGGATGAGTCCGATGTTCACGTTTTTTTCGGTCGTGACGACCAGTATGCCGAGCCCGGCGTCGGTGAAAAACAGCTTCGCCTCATCGGCCTCAATCGTCACCTGCGTCAACGGACTGGTCCGCAACCGGTCCAGCGATTTCTGGATATTCGACGTAATCGAGGCCGCCAGCGCCCCCACCGTCTCGCTCTCGAACCCGGCTTCCAAATCGGCCGCGATGACGATACCGTCGTTCCCCACCACCATGGAGCCGGTGACGCCCGGTGTTTTGTTCAGTTCATTGAGTACTTGATACATGTATTCTCTCCGCGTTTGTCTCCAGTTTGTGGCCGTACCGCTCGGCGGCATATTTGCGAATCATCTCCATCCCCTGATTAATACGAATATTCAGCGTCTCATCAGCCTGCCGTTCCGACACGACCATGAGCGCAAAGGCTTTGTCACGTGATACGACAACCCGGTGCTCTGAAAGCAACAGATCCAGCTTGTCCGGGGACCCCATGTGGTTTCTGTCCGTGACCGCCCGATTGATTTCCATCAGCACCAACGCCAGTGGCGCCCAATCCTCGGCGTTCACCGAACCACGGCAGAAGTGACCCAAGGTCAATCCTTCGTTGTCGACCACGGCCGCCATATAAACTGAACCGTACTCCCCGATGTAGCGCACGGCCTTGTCGAAACCATTCTGCTCGACCGGGGCGCTTGGCCCGGTCCCATCAGCACGGAACGATCCCGATCGATTCATCGGCGAATCCGCCGGCACCGTTGGCATCGAAGAGTGACTTACGACCCCTTTTTCACGGGAGATCGCAATCGACGTTGCCCCGCTGACAGGTTCTTTCCACTGGACCGGTCGGGGCGCCGGTCGATGAGTCGTCTCGCGCTCGGGACTCGGAACTAACAAGCCGCGAATCACGAACGGCGTCACGACGATGTGCAGCAGGACCGCCGGCAGATAACTGAACATGCCCAGCCTCAAACTGACGCCGAAATTCAATCCGTAAAAGGCGGCAATCATCAGTCCGAAAATGGCGCCGACGCACAGCCGGTACGCGAAACTCATCAGGCACATCTGCCCCACGATAAACCAGGTGCGTTTGCGGAGCAGCAAAACCGCTGCAATGGTGAAAAACAGGAGCTCACCCAGGATAGTCAGCCATGACACGCCGGCCAACTGTGTCCCCAATTTCGCCGGGAAAACGACAATCGGAAGGATCAGCAGCGCCAGCGTTATCAGGACGGTCCGAAGACCGGTTCGTCCGTTCATATGTATCATATTACCCTCGGTCAGTGTACTCCATACCTGTCAATCAGGGACGAAATCCGCATCCGCAGCGTCCCCAGATTAATTCTCGCATTACCTACGAAAAGAAACAGCCCGTCGGTCGCTCGTACCAGATAAAAGACGGCGCTGACATTCTCGATGAGAATCGTGCTGACCCGTCCGAACGATGCCTTAACCAATTCCTGGTTCAAGAACGCATCGACTTCGGCCAGCACCGCGCCGCAGTCATTCGGATCGAGACTGACGCCCCATGCTGCCTCAGCAACCAGTCCTTCG
>DATKJY010000225.1:0-2855 GCA_035543175.1 Candidatus Acidiferrum sp. | reverse complement strand
CGGATCATCGAGGGTCCGCCGATATCGATATTCTCAACTATTTCCTCGTGAGTCGCGTTCGGTTTGACCAGCGTCTGCTTGAACGGGTATAAGTTCACTACCACGAGATCGATGTCCCGATATTCACACTGATGCATCTGGTCGACATCGGCGGCGTTGTCACGACGATACAGAATTCCGGCGTGGATCTTGGGGTGGAGCGTCTTAACACGACCGTCGAGAATCTCCGGCGAGCCGGTGAAGGTCGACACGGAGATCACGTGAACGCCGGCGTCACGAAGCGCCTTCATTGTGCCACCTGTCGATATAATCTCAACGCCGAGTTGCTCAAGCTGGCGGCAGAGCTCTACGACTCCCTGCTTGTCCGAGACAGACACGAGCGCGCGTTTGATTTTCACCTGGTCAGTCATGTTCACACTCTCCCGGTCAGCAGGCGCTGAGCTTCACGATACCGAGCGGCCGATGCCGCTACTACTTCGTCCGGCAGTCGCGGCGCCGGAGGTTTTTTGTTCCAGTGAATCGACTCCAGATAATCTCGAATGGGCTGCTTGTCAAACGAAGGTTGATTTCCGCCGATCCGGTACTTCTCGACCGGCCAGAAGCGGCTGGAATCGGGAGACAGCACCTCATCTATAAGCATGAAGGTGCCGTTCTTGTATCCGAATTCGAATTTCGTGTCCGCTATAATAATCCCTTTGGCGAGAGCATAGTCCGCCGCCTTGGTGTAGACCGCCAGCGACTTGTCACGACACAGTCCGGCGGTCTCCTTACCGACCAATTCGACCAGAGCGTCGAAGCTGATATTCTCATCGTGGCCGGTGTCGTTTTTGGACGACGGCGTGAAAAGCGGCTGTGGCAACTTCTCTGATTCGCGCAGACCCTCAGGAAACCTGAACCCGTGCACTTCGTTCGAGCCATGGGTGCGTGCTTCCGTCAATTCCTTCCACATTGAGCCGGAGATGTAACCGCGAACGATGCATTCAGCTTCGATCCGCTCAGCCTTGGCGACAATCATCGAGCGCCCGTCGAGGATTGAACGGTATTTCGGGAGCGGCTCCGGATACTTGTCGACATCGGCGGTCACCAAATGGTTGGCAACCACGTCGGAAAGAAACTCAAACCAGAAAAGCGACGTCTGCGTGAGCACGCGACCTTTGCCGGGGATGCCGTTCGGCATGACGACATCGAAAGCCGAGATCCGGTCGCTGGCAATGAAGAGAAGGGTATCACCTAGATCGTAGATGTCGCGAACTTTGCCGCGACGCATAAGGGGATACTCTTTGATATCCGTAGTCAGTACGACATCTCCCATTACAGTCTATATTCTCCTTTAATCAGTTTGTCCAGGGCCCTGGGATACAGCTTATGCTCTTCGACAAGCACGCGGGCCGCCAGCGTATCCGGCGTATCGGTATCAAGAACCGGCACCCTAACCTGCTCGAGGATGGCGCCGTGATCGTAAATCTCATCAACAACATGAATGGTCACCCCTGACTCTTTATCTCTGGCCGCCAAGACCGCCTCGTGCACAAAATGCCCGTACATTCCCTTGCCGCCATATTTCGGCAGCAGCGCCGGGTGAATATTTACGATCCGTTTTGGATACGCCCGAACGACTGCCCCGGGGAGCATTTTAAGGTACCCCGCCAAAGCGATGTAGTCAATCTGCTCGCTGCGGAGGCGAGCCAGCAGATCGGCGGCTGCGTCTTCTTTCGACGGATACTGTTTGGGCAAATAGACAAATGTAGCAATGCCAGCTTTGGCAGCACGCTCCAGACCGTAGGCCGATTCGTTGCTTGAAACCACCAACACAATTGCCCCGCACAGTCGACCATTCTTGGAAGCATCAATAAGCGCTTGAAGGTTGCTTCCGCCTCCGGATATAAACACAGCGATCCGTGCAAGCTGGTCAGCCATATCGAGCTACTTGTCGAGCCTTTCTCTCAAAAGACGATTGACGAGTTCAGGATTGGCCTGACCGCCGGTGGCTTTCATAACCTGACCCACAAAAAAACCAAATACGTTATTACGTCCACCACGGTATCTGGCGATGCTTTCCGGATTGTCCGCCAGTATCTTGTCGATTATCGGAACAAGTGCAGAGTCATCGGAAATCTGCGACAGACCTTTTTCTTTGACAATCTCTGAAGGTTCCTTTCCGGTTCGAGTCATTTCTTCAAACACCGTCTTGGCAATTTTGCCGGAAATTTCGCCCGAGTGAATGCACTTAAGCAAGTCAGCAATCATATGCGGACGGATTTTGTACGCAGCAATATCCTCGCCGGTCTGATTGATGACGCCGAGTAACTCCGTCTGAATCCAGTTAGACGCCGCAACCGCGTCGTGGCAGAGAGCTACGGTCTCTTCGAAATAATCTGAAAGCGCTCGGCTTTCAGTGAGAACGGCAGCATCATATTCTCGAATACCATACTGCGAGACGAGACGAGCCGCTTTCTGTTCGGGGAGTTCAGGCAGGTCGCCACGTACCTGTCTAACCCAGTCGTCAGTTATGACCAGGTTGACCAGGTCCGGCTCGGGGAAATACCGGTAGTCGTGCGACTCTTCCTTCCCACGCATTGACTCAGCGGCCTGACGTCTCTCATCCCACAGAAGAGTCTCCTGGACGACCTCACCGCCCGATTTGAGCACACCGACCTGCCGCTCGATCTCGAACTTGAGCGCCCGCTCCACGCCCTTGAAGCTGTTCATGTTCTTGACCTCCGTGCGAGTGCCGAGGGTGGTTTGGCTGGGCCGACGAACGGAGACATTAGCGTCGCATCGGAGATGCCCTTTTTCCATATCGCCGGAGCAGACGCCAAGGTAGCGCAGAATCTGGCGCAGCTTGAGCGAATACA
>DATKJY010000224.1:0-6929 GCA_035543175.1 Candidatus Acidiferrum sp. | reverse complement strand
CGAATCATCACGTGGGAGAATCCCTTCAAGTCCGATGGATGTACGTTTATGGCCGCACCGTATGTGGTCAAATCAACATCTGCCGACAGCGTCGATGTCTCCTGCGCCTTTTTCGCCGCCGACACCGGCCTTTTCCAGAATTATCTCACCTCGACCGGCAAGTACATCGAGATGTACTCTGACCTGATAGGTAAATACCCGTTTAAGAACTTCACGGTCGCCGAGAACTTTTTCCCGACCGGCTACGGTATGCCGGCCTGGACGCTACTCGGGCAAACCGTGCTTCGCCTGCCGTTTATTGTCGCCACCTCTCTAGGGCACGAAGTACTGCACAATTGGTGGGGAAACAGCGTGTATGTTGATTACAGCCGGGGCAACTGGTGCGAAGCTGCTACCACCTATGGCGCCGATTATCATTATAAGGAGATGGAGTCGCCAGCCGCCGCACGCGACTACCGCAAAGATATTCTCAAACAGTATGTCACCTATGTCAGCAAGGACAAAGATTTCCCGATTCGGGATTTCAAATCGCGGACCAGCACCAACACGCGCGTCATCGGCTATAACAAGGCCATGATGGTGTATCACATGATCGAGCAGGAGATCGGTACCCAGGCCTTTTTCGACAGCTGGAAATCGATTTACCGGCTGTACCGAGGCCAAAAGATCTCGTGGGAAGAATGGATCAAGACATTCGAGAAAACCAGCGGTAAAGACCTCTCCTGGGTAATTCCGCAATGGATCGATCGGGTGGGAGCGCCAGTTCTGGCGTTGGGCCCGGTGAAGATTGATTCCAATGCCACAACTGCTTCGAAAACACTTCACATCGCTATTCAGGATCAAGCGACTCGACCTTATCACCTGAGGATTCCGATTCGGGTTGAAGGTACAAACCTTACCATCGACACCACTATATTAATGGACGGCGCCGAGGTCTCCGTCAGCATGACGGTCCCCTCGGCCGCGCAGACACTCGCAATCGATCCGGATTACCACATCTTCCGCCGCCTTTATCCGGACGAGATAGAGCCAATCGTCTCGGCCGTGCTCGGAGCGGAGCGAAGAGCATATGCGTGCACCGCTACCGATTCTGCGTCCGTTACCGCCTTCACGTCGTTCTGCAGTGCATTGGCCGAGGATACTGTGAAAATTACCGCGGACACGAGCTTAGCGATGCTTCAGAAGATCGGCGCACCGGTGCTTTTGAATCCGAAGACACTTCCGGAATATTTGAAAGCACATGTTGCTCAAACACCGTTCCAGATCCAACTCGACGGCACTTCATTCGATCGCAAAGGACACACGTTCGTTCTGGCTGCGCAGGGTGTCAGTGATACGGATAGGTCATTGGTGATTTTGACCGACGATTTACAATCTTTGCCGCGCCTGGGTCAATTGGTGCCACATTACGGGAAGTATTCCTACCTCGTATTTGAAGGCACAAAAAACGTCGGCAAAGGGCAGTGGCCGGTGATTCGTTCGGTGCTCAAAGTCGCGTTGTAGCGATTGCAGAGCACGGCTCTTACGAAAATCAAAAGGCCCGGTCGCGTCTACGTGCCGGGCCGTTTTATTCCCAATTTGAGTTGTGTCACCATCGAAGTGACAAACAGCTCAGACCACCGTCGAGCTTGCGAAACTCCGACATCTCCAAAGCGATTGTCTGATATCCGGCCGTTTCAACTGCTTTCTTTGCCTGAGGGAAACCTGCCGCCACCAACACTGTCCCGTTCAGCCAAAGACAGTTGGCGGCGTAAGCTTCTTCGCTCAGAATTGGTATGACCTTGAATTTGGCAAACTCTGAGCGATTCAGAAATTCGCCGGTCGCCACCAATGTGTCATTCTCCAAATAGGCTACACCGGATTTGAGGTGCAGCATCTCTTTCAAGGGGACGGTGGAACCTGACAGGCCGTGACGGTTCAAAATCTCAAGGATCTGCTTCGCTCCCTCAGCGTTTGTACGTTGAGACAGACCGATAAAGAAATGCCGGCCTACCATCATGATGTCCCCGGCATCGACTGTGCCGGGGGCCTGAACAGGCTCGATAGTTTTGAAGTGGTCGCGCAACGTCGGTTCGATAGACTCGGTCTCATCTCGTCGTGACGTAGCGCCCGGACGCATGATGATAGCGCACTCCGGGGTTAGAAGCGCGGTGTCTTCGACAAATGTGGAATCAGGATGCTCCTCATCCGGCGGAAGGACAGTCACCTCGAGACCGCACGCCTTGAGCGCCTGAACGTACGCCCCGTGTTGTACCAATGCCTGGGTATAATTCGGCGGCCCGAAACCGGCAGAAGACAACCCGAATATCATCGAGGTGCCCGGTGTACGGACGATAGCGCGAGTGAATTTCACGTGGCTCCCGGACCAATTGACCGATTTGCGTTCGCCGCAATTTCTATCGGGAAGACGGAATTGTCAACATGCTTCCAGCGGGCGATTTGTCAGGCTGCGGCTCGAGTCTCCAAAAGACGCAAACCATCGCCGATCAATTTCTTCAACTCCGGCTGTGAAGAGGTCTTCGATGCCAGAAATTCCCTTACGGCCTGAGTGCGCTCGGGGTAAATATTCCGCGTCAGAAGAAGTTCCAATATCTCAAGCGCCGCCAGCCAGTCGTCGGAGTGCTCCCGACGAACCGTCTCCCAGACCCGAATGATGGCATCGTCGGTGCGATTCTCTTCGCGGTAATTGCGTATTTCACGGTAAAGTCCCTGAAGGGCGATGGTTCGGTCGTCGTACACCTGCTTGATGGTGCGCTCCCGGGGAACGAGGGAGACCTGTTCGTAGGCATCCTGATCGGCTGCGCCGCAGAACACCGAGACGATATTCTCGCCGACGGCCATATCATAGACTCCCCACGACGGCTGGAACAGCACCATCCCGTCCTTCTGGACGCGGCATTCGGTAAATGTCATCAGCACGATATTACCGTTGTGGCGGAGAATTCTGTCGAGATGTCCATCGACAACTACACCATTTTCGAAATTGATCCATGACTTGGCGCCTTGTCGTATGCCGAGTGAGGAGAGATCGCTATCGGTCATTCTCTCAAGCGGCTTGGAGGCGCCACGAATCTTTCCGACCGGCGAACCGAAACCGTCCTTATGATAATCCTTGCCCTGGCCGTCGAGCTGCTTGAAATCAACGGCCAGCGCCGAAGGCCCGCTCAGCTGCAGATAGGCTGGCTGACCGTCCTTCCCAGAGAGCACTTTGGAGATTCTCCCTGTCACCTGAAGGCCGGAGCTGTAGACGGCAGTGCAGACATTGTTGCATTCGACAGCCTTCTCAAGCCCCTCGGCACCACCAGTACGAAGCGCCATCGTGTCGGCGAACTGCTCGAGGACATCAATCAAATGCTGGAAATTCGGCGTGACAAACAACTGCGGCTGCTGCGTGGTGATATCGAACGCATACTCCGCCGTGTCGAGGCCGTAGGGCAGCTTGCGTACGCGATCAGTCAGGCAATTGGCCGATTCCCCAATCGATGACAGCAACCCCGCGCCGTAAATTTTCGGATTGTTCAAATCGCCGATTAGCCCGTACTCTACTGTCCACCAGTGCAAGCGGCTCAGCTTGGCCATCTCCGATGGCGTGCCCAGATTTTGCTGCCGCTCCATTACATCGCGTTCAGAATTCTCGACTTCGGCCGGGTCGGCGTCCGGCATCTCTTTGAGAATTGAGAGGTGACGAATTGCCTGGTAAAGTTCGAAATCCCGCCGCGAAGAGATCGCCCGAGCGCCGATCTCGCCAATCCGACGCAGATATTCCGCATACTCCGGGTCGGCAATAATCGGAGCGTGCCCGGCGGCCTCGTGGATGATATCCGGCGCGGGAGTATACTCGATATGGTTGATCTGCCGCATGTCGGCCGCAACGACCAGAACGCGATAGGCCTGGTATTCCATAAACGCTGCCGGTGGGATGAACCCATCGACCGTCACGCAGGCCCAGCCAATCCTGGCCAGGATTTCGTTCATTTCAAATATGCTCGGGATTCGCTCGACGCTGATACCCGTGCGGCGAAGGCCATCGACGTACGCTTCGTGTGCATGGTCTTTCAAAAACGAAAGATTCTGCCGCATGACGTAGCGCCAGACGGCATGGTCAATCGGCGTATATTTGTCATATTGCTGGTCCACCACGAACTGCCGGAGATGGCGGGGGAGACGTTTTAGATTTTCGTTATCGACGATCTCCCAGATAGGGCGATTGGGCTGAGTGCCTGCGGCCGGTTCAGCCTTGGACGGGCGTTGATCCTGACGCATGAAATGACCTCCGGACTATTCCGGCCGATCTCGCGGCCGGTTTGGTATACCTTGATGGACTATTATACTCCATATCTGATACGCCGGCCGATGCCGCTCGGTTGGATATTTGTGTCCCCGGTCCCATTCGCTGGTCCCGGCTTTAGGAACAATTCGCCCGCCCGGCAGTTATGATAGGGTAAAATGGACAGAAGGAGTCGATGTCTCGACCTGGTCCGGAGCGCCGAGGGCGCGGCTGAGGCCCAAACGCCGCAATCGATTCCGTCTCCGAGCTTTCAACCGGACAATGAATGGGAGTCAGCGCTGTATGCCGGATACACAGACTATGAAGGATGCCGTCGGGATTCGTGGCTATGATTATATCGAGTTTTATGTCGGCTCGGCCAAAATGACCGCGTTCTGGTTTGCCAAAACGCTTGGACTTCAAATCACCGCCTATGCCGGCCCGGAAACCGGCGTGCGGGACCGCGTCTCATATTACCTGACCAAGAATAAGCTCAAATTCGTGATTACTTCAGCAGTTCAGCCGGATACGTATGAAATCACGAGCTTCGTCACCAAACATGGCGACGGGGTGAAACGCTGGTCTATCGAAGTTGACGATGTCGAGCGCGCCTTTCGATACGCCACCGGTCACGGGGCAGTCATGGTGACCCGTCCGCACAAACTCGAGGATTCGCATGGTTCCGTGATGGAGGCGGCTATTCGCCTCTACGACGACACCGAGCTGGTTTACGTGAATCGGGATTATTATCGGCAGACGCTCAGGCCCGGTTATTGCAAGCCGCTGCAGAATATCAGGATAGAATCTCAGGAGACCGGCATAGTCGGCATCGATCACATCGTCGGCAACGTCCGGGAAAACGAAATGAATCTCTGGGCCGACTATTTCAACCGCATCATGGATTTTGAGACGTTTGTCGATTTCAAGGCCGGTGATATCGGCACCAAGTACTCGGCGCTGTTGTCCAAAGTCGTCCGGAGTCGGAGCGCCGCCATTCGAAATCCAATCAACGAGCCGTTTGAGGGTTTGAAGAAGTCACAAATCGAGGAATATATCGAGCAGTACCACGGCTCCGGCGTACAGCATATCGCGATTGCTACGGAAAATATCGTGAGCTCAATCGCGGCTCTTCGCGAAAACGGCGTCGAGTTCTTAACCGTCCCGGACACCTATTACGACATGCTTCGAAAGCGCGATGATCTGAATATCACTGAGAACATAGAGGACCTGCAGAAACACGGCATTCTGTGCGACATCGAAGGGCAGGGGTATTTGCTCCAGCTTTTCACCAAGCCTATAGGCGACCGGCCGACCTTCTTCTTCGAGTTCATCCAGCGTCGCAACGGCAGCCAGGGGTTTGGCAAGGGGAATTTCCAGGCGCTGTTTGAGTCAATCGAACTCGACCAGAAACTACGCGGCAATTTGGACCGTGAATATCAACCGACCATGCCGGCCTGTTGAGGATTGAACCGCCATGCCATTCTACCACCATCTCGGCCGCATTCCGAAGAAGAAACATACGCGGTTTTATAAAGAGGACGGCAAGTCGCTCTACCGCGAAGAACTGTATTCGACCCTCGGTTTCTCCGGCGTCTACTCGAACAAATACCACATTCACATGCCGACCTCGGTGTACGAAATCAAAGAAGTATCGCTGCACAAGGACGTCCGCTGGCCCGAGGCGCCGCTTCAGTACTACCACTTCTTCACCGACCGCAAGAACACCGGCGGCAATTTTATCACCGCCCGTAATGTGTTTTTGTTCAATGCTCATTGCACGATCGGCACCGCCCACGTGAGCGAAGACACCAATCTGTTTTTCAAGAATGCCTACGCCGACGAATACGTTTTCATCCACCATGGGCAGGGGACGTTCTATTCCGAGTACGGCAAAATTCGATTTGTCGAAGGGGATCAGCTCATCATCCCCAAGGGGATACCGTACCGGTTTGAGTTTGATTCGTGGAAAAACAACAAGCTGTTTGTCGTTGAGTCCTTGGCCCCCTTCAACATTCCAAAACATTACCACAACGAATACGGTCAGCTCGAGGAGCACGCGCCATACAGCGAGCGGGATTTCAAGGTGCCGGAGTTTATGGAGCCGCATGATGAAGTCGGCCGCTTCGGTTTGATTGTAAAAGGTGGCGATCGATTCTTCGAATACACGTTGCAGCACCATCCGTTTGATGTCGTCGGCTGGGACGGCTACCACTATCCGTACGCCTTAAATATCAAAGACTACAATCCCAAGGTCGGCAAGTTGCACCTTCCGCCTCCGACCCACCTCGCGTTCAAGACCGACCATTTCGTCCTCTGCAATTTCTGTCCGCGTCCGTTCGATTTTCATCCGGACGCGATTCCGGTGCCGTACTGGCACTCCAACTGCGACAGCGATGAGATGCTGTACTATGTCGAAGGGGATTTCATGAGCCGCACCGGCGTTAAAGAAGGCTCGATCACCCTCCACCCTTCGGGAATGCCGCACGGGCCCCAGCCGGGTCGAACCGAAGCCTCGCTTGGCGCCAAATCCACCGACGAGTACGCCATCATGATCGATACATTTACGCCTCTCAAAGTGACCACCAACGTCCGAGACACTATCGATGAGACCTACCCGCGTTCCTGGCTTCCCAAAGAGTGACGCTCGGGTAATGCGCTACGG
>DATKJY010000223.1:0-5813 GCA_035543175.1 Candidatus Acidiferrum sp. | reverse complement strand
GCGGCTTGTCGCCAGACTCGGACAACTCCATCTTGGCCGCCGTACCGTCAGTCGTCAGATTGACCGTCACGACCGAATCGTTGGTCCACCGGCTGTTGTCCAGCGCGCAGCCGTCTTTGTCAAGCACGGCCACGGTAGGAACCGCGGGAGGTGTACGGTCGATCTTATAGGTGTAGATAATTTCGTTCGAGAAATTCCCCTGCATGTCTTCCACGCGGATTCCCGCCGTATGGGTTCCTTCGCCCAGCCCTAGCCATACGAAATCGTACTGTGTGGAAGCCGTGGTGAAGTTGGTGCCGGAGGCCGGTATCCAGACATTCCAGGCACCGCCATCGGATCTGTACCAGAACTGCTTCAGGGCAAAGTTGTCCGTGCCGTGAAGGGTGAGGAACAGTTTCGAGAACGGACCCGGACCGGCAACCGAACCATCGGAATAGGTATCATCACCGGCCGGATTGTTGGCAACCACCGAGACCAGCACCGGCGGAACATTGTCCACCAGCGTCAGGACCAGCGGCGTATTGCCGTGACCGATCGAGACGTTACCCGGATCGCGGAAATCGGCAGGCGCGAGCGTGATCGCATCGGTAGTATTGCCGGCGATCACTTTGAACTGCGCGTAGGCCAGACGACCGCCGTTGACTCCGGGAGTCGTGAAGTTCGCAGCCGCGAACGTCAACTGGCCGGGGGTTCCGTCGTCGATACCAGTATACAGAGCCGGATTGGACGGGCCAAGGTACCCATAGTCATACGCGGCCGACCCAGCCACATACTGCAACTTGGTCGCGTCGTAATTGACCGTAAAGGTATAGGCCGCCATTTTGGCGCTGTCCACATTCGCGCAGACGGGAGCTACCCAGCTGAAATCAACATTGACGATATCGTTGATATTGTAGCTGGAAGCAGCCGCCAGCGCGTTCCCTTCGTACTTCTTGGGATTGGCGTCGGTTACACCGGCACCGCCATCCTGCAGGAAGACGTAGTTGCTGTAGTAGTTCTGATCCCAGAGGTCAGCAGCCACATTGTCATAGCCCTGACTGACACCGCCGAGGTTCTGGCTCAGGCAGTTGAAACGCACCCAGTTCGGGTTGAGAACCACACTGTTCAACAGATAAATGCCGTACTGGCCGCATTTGAACAGAGTGTTGTTTTCCACTCTGCTGCCGCCGACGCCATTCAGATAGATTCCCTGGAACTTCGTTCCACTTACCGAGCAGTTCTGCACCATGGCGCCCGTGGAACCACCGTTCAGGTAGATACCATAGTTGCCATTGGTGATGGTCAGCTTGTCGATCATGCCGTTGGCGGTAAAACCGGACAGGTTGAGTGCAATCGTGCAGCTATCGAACGTCGAATTCTTGATTGTGGCGTTGGTAGCCGCAGCACAATAGACACCGTCGTCCAGTTTTGAAAAGGCGAGACCATCGACGGTAGCGCCGTCACTGCCGCCCAGATCGATGCCGACACCGCTTCCTCCACGGATGATCATGTCGGAAATGCTCACGCCGGCGCCGCCAACGTAAATGCCGGTGCCCTTATAGCCCATCAACTTCATGTGCTTGATGGTCAGGCCGGCATTGGCGGCTATGAAGTTGTATGTTCCGGTCGGCGACTTGAAAATGACATCGCCGGTCGCACCCGCCGGATCGCCATAGATCTGATCGATTTTGGCGGGATTGTAGACCAGGTTGTAGTCGCTATACGTCCCTTTCTTGATCATGATCTTGTGAGGACCAAGCGGGTAAGTATTAGCGGTCGCGATCGCCGCGCTAAGCGTCGGATAGGTCAGCGGGGCGCCGCTCGAATCAACAATGAACGTAGTATACTGGGCATACGCCGGCAGACTGATCAGCATCAGCACGCCTGCTATCACCAGCATTCTTTTTATTAATGTACCCATCTTTAACAAAAACCTCCAAAAAGTTCACGGACAGACCGTGTGCAAGTCCCTGTGATATTGCACTCCGGTCCCTCATGGAGTGAATTCAACAGTTTACGTCGCGTCATCTCGACGCGTCTCGTGAGTGGTGGCACCTCCTTTCCGACGAAATGGGCGTACCACGCCACAGCACTGCGCGGGGTTAGTTCTTGACTTTTTGGAGTAAGGTCAGCTATATTTAGTATAGCCGCCGGGTTAGAGGTTTAAGTCTAACACGTACCCAGGTTAGCGCTTAAAGTATCCTCAGCCTGGCGGCAAACTTTCCACCTGATTTGTGCAATTCGTGGACCTACCTTGCTCGCCCGCTTTCTGTGACCATACCCGTTTCGTCCAATGACGGTTGTAGGGTCAGCGATTACCTATGGCCGCGCCTCAAGCGGCCGTCTCGTCGTGTGTCCCTTCTCGGCTTCACCTCCTTTCCGCACAGAGCGCTGCCCGGCGCCGAATAAGTAGACAACATAGTCGGCATTTAATACTGTATTGATTCGCGATGCTGGAAGATTAGCCCGCCAAGGAGAATGCTCGAAGTAAGAACCTGAAGTCAATCACCCCTTGGAAGATCGAACTAAAATTCACCTCGACATCGGTGTCGAGACGGTACCCAGTTATTTTGTCTCGTTCTTCCGTCCCAAACTCTCAACCTGCGCCATACAAAGGGGCAAGCCGCCCTGCAGATGCGTGATCATGTATGACACGCTGAGAATCAACTTACGCGTATCTATCATAGTTCTGCCTGTCGGCAATGTCAAGAACTTTTTTGTGATGTTGTCGTTAAAATCGCATTCCGAGTCGACTAATTGACTCGGTCGATTCGCTTCAATCTGTACTCCGTGTTACAGTTATTCCTCTTTCGTCAATCCGGCGGCGTCGAGCACACGAAACACCGCCGGATTCCTTAGTCGCACAACCGTGCCCCCTGGCCCGGTCGTGTGCCGATCCCCCATCGTTGCAAATTGGCGAGGATGTTTTACGGACCCGCACGCAGTCGAAATCCGTACGTTCGTCAGAATATCGAAATAAGTCGAGTACAGTCTTCAAATGCTTCAGCCTCTGATGACACCCAGCCACGTCTTCGTGGGATCTTAAATTCAGGCGCTGATTCTGGGTCGGCAGGTATATCCCGGC
Organism: Candidatus Acidiferrum sp.; assembly: GCA_035543175.1. GTDB lineage: Bacteria > Zixibacteria > MSB-5A5 > GN15 > FEB-12 > DATKJY01. Next base: position 2,749 of record DATKJY010000223.1, on the reverse strand, counting down.
TCTCGGCCCGTTGTCACTCAATCGTTATAGTGATAACAAGAGTTGTGCCGGGAAAAAGGTCATGCGACGAAAAGAATAACCGATTAGACCACAATCGATTGAGAAATTGGATGCGGGAGGAATGCGAGCCGGCGAGGTTTTTTCGCCCACAATCCATCCGCCGGCGTGAGGTATATTCTACCTTAACGGAATCTTCAACTCGAGGCACCACTTGCGGAGATTGGACTTGTCGACCTCGAGCATCCGAGCCGCCTCGGCGACATTATTTTCTGTCGCACACAAAGCTTCGATAATCAGCTTGCGGCGGTACTCCTTCATCTGAGCCGTGAGACTCTTAGGCCGAGCGAAAGGGTCGCAGGCGCCGAGTCGAAGGCATTTCTGGACATCGTCAACCATAATGATATCCGACTCGGTAAGAACCAAAAGGGTCTCGACGGTATCCAGAAGCTGGCGCACGTTACCGGGCCAATCATATGCAACCAACAACCTCAAAGCCTCGGGATCTACAAATTTCGGCGGTAAATCCTGCTCGATCGTGAAGCGGTCGATAAATCTTTCTACCAAAAGCGGAATATCTTCACGGCGATCACGAAGCGCGGGCAGACGAATCTGGATCCCCTTCAGTCGATAATACAAATCCTCGCGGAAGTGGCCGCTGCTGGTCATCGCCTCGAGATCCCTGTTGGTAGCGCAAATCACCCGAATTTTACTGATATGTACTTCGGACTCGCCCAGACGGCTGTATTCACCGGTCTCCACGGCTCTCAGCAGCTTGGCCTGAGTCTGGAAGTCGAGATCGCCGATCTCGTCGAGAAACAACGTGCCCTGGTCGGCATACTCGAATATGCCCACGCGATCGGCAATGGCGTCCGTAAACGCTCCCTTGATATGGCCGAACAATTCGGACTGGACCAGGTCGGGGGATTTGTGGTTACAGTTGAATATGGCTATGCGTTTGCCGGACCGGGAACTTTGATCGTGAATAGCCCGCGCCACCAGTTCTTTGCCGGTCCCGGTTTCCCCAAGGATCATCACTTTTGCATTCGAGGCTCCAACCCTCTGAATGAGCCTGAAGATCTCCATCATGGCAGGGGACCGGCCGATGATGCCGTGCGCTGCTTCGGCGTGCTGCTGCAGCTGCCGCACATCTCGTCCCACGGAATAGGAAGCCAACGCGTTTCCGACCGAGCGTTTCAATCGACCGATCGAATTCCCTTTCTCGATATAATCGAACGGCTTCTCATTCTCGTCGATGTGGCTCTCCTCGTAGTCGCCCGGGTAACCGGTGTGAAAGATGATCGGAGTATCCGGCCTGATCTGGCGGATATTCCGGGCGGCGGTTATTCCGTCCATGCCGGCCATTTTGATATCCATGACGACGACACCGATGTCGTCATGGGCATTTACGAGATCAACCGATTCGGCGCCTGAGGCGGCGAGGAGCGTGGAGTACTGTTCACTGAAGATATCGGCAAGCATCTCCAGAACGCGCGGATCATCATCTACCAACAGGACTTTGTAGGTGCAGGACATAGGCATACCAGTATTCGATTCAGGTGTAAGTGACTGTCTATTACAATTATCGAAAGGTCATGAGACCAGCTTTAACGTAACCGTGAATTTAGCTCCTTCGCCGGGTCGCCCGGCGGCTGAAATTGTTCCGCCGTACAGCTCAATAATCTTCTTGCTTATGGCCAGACCCAAACCCGTTCCCTTGCTTGGCTTGGTTGAAAAGAAGGCGTCAAACACCTTGGGAAGATCAGCGTCCGCGATGCCGGAACCGTTATCCTCACACGTGAGTGTCAGCCGCCCCAAATCGGCTTTCGACGTCACCAAGATACGTGGCTCGGGACGCGCCGTCAAGGCATCGAGACTGTTAAGCACGAAGTTGTTTATCACCATGAAAAACTGCTGGGCGTTAATCTCGACAAATAGACCCGCCGGACCGTCCACTTGAATGGCGATCCCTTGATCTTGTGCTCGCTCGCGATTGGCGCGAACCGCTTCGGCAACCACTCGAGCCACCTCAACTCGCTCCGGCAGATATTCCGAATCCAGCTTCGTGTATAGCGAGATGAGTTGCGTAATTCGAATGGCTCTGGAAACCGCTTCTGACGCTGAGCGAGCGTATTTGTCTTCTGCTGCCCGGTCGAATTCAGTCGCAGCCCCAAGTGATCGGAGCCGCTGCAGCGAAGCTTCAGCCGGGAACAAAGCGTTGCGGATTTCGTGGGCGAATCCACCGGCGATATCTTTGGCCTGTCGATATTTCTCTTGTGCGATTATCGCTTCTTGTGCGTCCTGCAGGGCACGATGCGCGTCCTCAATTTCCGCCTTCTGTTGCGAAATTGTTCTCAGGTTGCGCTTGGTTCGCCTGCGATAGATATTCACTACGAGCAAGGCCGCCAGCGCCGCCGAGAGGCAGGCCAGGATATAGTTCTGATAATCAATGTACACGACCCCGACATAATCTCCGAAAGACCGACGACTGATATCAGTCAGCATCGCCCAGCTGTTGCCGGCACCGGCAACAACCGATCGAATATTTCCCGCATCATCGTACTCCAGGGGTTCAACGTATTCATACTGACCGGCGAAACGAGCCAATTCCTTGAGCTGTGGGGTCAACACGGAAATACTGGCGTCGTCCCGAGAAAACAATATCACCGGGCCTCCATTGCCCCATGAAGGAAGAGTCCCGACGGCCTCCCCCACCGCCGTCCTTTCCGATTCGGCGAGGAGCGTCAGCGCG
>DATKJY010000222.1:0-3202 GCA_035543175.1 Candidatus Acidiferrum sp. | reverse complement strand
AGGACGGCAAGCCCGTCGGTTTCTGGATGGACTATACCGTAGACTACTCCGGCGGGGATAAGAAATAGTCGAAGCTGTTCCGCCTGGCAACCTTGTCCCTTGTCCCCAGATTTACCCAACTTGCCAAATCTCAACGTTGCCGTTATCCTTCGCTCTGATTACGCTGAAGACCGGCTCAAGAACTCGTAAACTCCGTTCGGCAGAAAGACTTGACCAGAAGACGCGCCCGCTTCTCCCAGTGCCCCAACTGCGGCCACCAACTTCACCAGCAGGATAATTTCTGCCCGTCGTGCGGCCAGGAAAACCACGACCTGCACGTCCCCTTCCGGCATCTCGTCCTCGAGGGGCTCGAAGGGTTCATTCATTTCGACAGCAAATCGTACCGGACCATCAAAGCGCTCCTGTTCAAACCCGGTTTCCTGACCGGCGAATTCAAGTCCGGCCGTCGCGCTCAATATGTGCCGCCGATTCGCTTGTACGTGTTCGTGAGCTTTCTGTTTTTCCTCGTGCTGTCACTATCGTCAGGTACCCACACCTATTATCAGGAACAAGCGGCGCCGACAACCGGGAAAGTCGCGGGGAACCAAACCGAAATGAACATTTCGTTCTATACCTTGAACTCGAAAGAACTCAGGAATCTCAGTGATGCCCAGATCGATTCCGTTTTGAAAGCGCGAAATATCGAGCTCACACCTTTTAAGAAATATGTCGCTAAGAAGCTCGGCCGAATCGCCAGCGGCGGTCAACAGGAGTTTACACATGCTCTCGTCAAAGGTGTCACGTACATGATGTTCGTCCTGATGCCGCTCTTCGCGCTGATCCTATATATCTTCCACTTTCGCAAGGTCGAATACTACTTGGATTGCCTGGTCTTCTCAGTCCATTACCACAGTTTCGCCTTTCTGCTTTTCACTCTCTACATCCTGGTTGACAGGCTCATCGACACCGGCTGGCTCATCTTGACCTCGCCGCTACTTCTTGCGATTTATCTCTGGTTTGCACTGCGTAACGTCTACCGCCAATCGGCTTTCGCCGCGATGCTGCGGACACTGGCAATCGGCATTCTCCATATCCTACTGAGCCTCTTCTGCTTCCTGATGCTCGTGCTGGTCAATATCCTTCTATTTTGAACTGCCACTCGGCTCTTCCTCCCCCTCTTGCCCCCGCTCCTGTTTCTAACTATCATTGAGCGCTTTTTATAAAGTAGGACAGAACCGCTTCTGGTCCTGCCGGAGAACATGAATGACACGTAACGTCAAACGTCTTATTGAGATAAAGGAGGCGTTGCCTCATGAGTAATTTCCGTGTCCCTACCCCCAAAAATGAGCCGATTCTCAATTATGCCCCCGGCTCCCTTGAGCGCGCCGGCATCGAAAAAGCCCTGGCGCAGCTTAAATCCTCCCCGATCGAAATCCCCATGTATATCGGCGGCAAGGAAGTCCACACTGGCACCAAAGTCGAAATTCGCGCTCCTCACGACCACAAACTCGTCCTCGGCCACTACTATCAGGGCGGTGAAGCCGAAGTCAAAACGGCGGTCGATTACGCTCTCGAAGCTTCCCAGACCTGGGCGGTCATGCCGTGGGAACACCGGGCCTCGATTTTCCTGAAAGCCGCCGACTTGATCGCCGGGCCGTATCGGTATGTCATGAACGCCGCTACCATGCTGGCGCACTCCAAGAATGTTTTCCAGGCGGAAATCGATGCGGTTTGCGAGCTGGTGGATTTCCTTCGCTTCAACGCCTATTTCATGCAGTCCATCTATGATTTCCAGCCCGGCAGCGCCCCGATGATCTGGGACCGTCTGGACCATCGGCCGCTCGAAGGGTTCATTTTCGCCGTGACCCCGTTCAATTTCGTGTCGATCAACGGTAACCTTCCGACCGCCCCCGCCGTGATGGGGAACGTCGTGGTCTGGAAACCGGCCTCAACCGCGGTGTACACATCGCATTTTATCACCAAGATTCTTCGCCAGTCCGGCATCCCCGATGGCGTCATCAACATGATTTTTGCGCGCGGCTCGGCGGTCGGCGACCTCATCCTCAAAAATCCGAACCTCGCCGGCATCCATTTCACCGGTTCGACCAGCACGTTCCATTCGATGTGGAAAACGGTCGGTGAGAATATCTCCAAATACCGCACCTATCCGCGTCTGGTGGGCGAGACCGGCGGCAAAGATTTCATCATCGCGCATCCGTCGTCGCGCCCTGCCGAAGTTGCCACCGCCATCACGCGCGGCTCGTTCGAATATCAGGGGCAGAAATGCTCGGCCTCGTCGCGCTGCTATCTCCCCAAGTCGCTCTGGCCGGCGATCAAGGAGATTCTCGTTCAGCAGGTAAACGAATTGAAGATGGGCAGCCCGGAAGATTTCACCAATTTCGTCAACGCCGTGATCGATGAGTCCGCGTTCAAATCGATCTGCGCCTATATCGACTATGCGAAAAACTCCAAAGAGTGCGAAATCATCTGCGGCGGCGAGTACGACAGCAGCAAGGGCTGGTATATCAAACCGACTGTCGTGGTCACGACCAATCCGCATTTCAAGCTGATCGAAGAAGAGATTTTTGGCCCGGTGGTCACGATCTACATTTACGAGGACAACGATTTTGCCCAGACCCTGCATCTGGTGGACACGACTTCGCCTTACGCCCTGACCGGCGCGATTTTCGCAACCGATCGCAAAGCGATAGCGCTGGCGGAGCGGGCGCTTCGGCACGCGGCCGGTAATTTCTACATCAACGACAAGCCGACCGGCGCGGTGGTAGGCCAGCAGCCATTTGGCGGCAGCCGTGCATCGGGGACGAACGATAAGGCGGGCGGCATTCAGAACCTGATGCGCTGGACGTCACCCCGCGCGATCAAAGAAAACTTCGTCCCCCCGACGGACTACAAATATCCGTTCATGGGGTAACGACGTCACTTTTGCGCTCCGCGGTGTCGGCGCAAGAGTACAGTTTAGGATGCTGTAGACATCACCGTTCTCTTGTTTCAGCTGTCCGTAGATTCCTGCCTTCGCAGGAATGAAATTGGAGCGATTTGACAAGACTCGGAGGCAATGAAAGTGCCGGTGCACTTTACCGGCAAAAGAATGTGATTGTGCTTTGGATAGGTTGCCGTAGGATACATCTTCACCCCTGCGTAGGCAGGGGTCCAAGTCGGTTCTTTGTCAGAAAGCAGATGAACACTAGCCGAACCGTCTCAG
>DATKJY010000221.1:0-4211 GCA_035543175.1 Candidatus Acidiferrum sp. | reverse complement strand
ATCGCAGATGCCGTCGCCGTTCTGATCGGGACAGATGATGATAGCCCAATCCACGTAGGTGGAGATCGGTCCTCCCTGATACGGAATTGGCAGTACCGGCGGATCCGAGTAGTTCTGGTCGTAGAAATTGCTGATATTCGCCCACTTGTCGGGATAATCGGTCAGCTGCAATATCGGCATATTAGCCATCGGACAGCCCAGCGGGGAATTCATCGCATTGTAACCGTCGTGGTGTATCGTCCCGTGGGGACCGGACACCAGAGCGGCATCGTTATGAACGGCCGATCCGTGAGCTGATCCGGCCGGCGGCTCTCCCTCATTCTTGTCGAAATACGGATCGGAGATGCAGAGTCTCGTGTCGTTCTTGCAGACGCCGGCCGCCGTCACGTAGTGACCTCCCAAACGAGAGCATTGACCGGTCAACAGCGGCTCATAAAATCCCAATAGCAGGATTACATCCCACGATTTGAGAACCGCATCCTGCACGAGCTCATACGGAGGGGCTGGAACGGCGCTTACGACGTACTGGTTGTTTAATCCGGCTTTGGTCAGCCACGCTCTCGCCCCTGCCTCAAGATCATGGATATTCGTTCCTGCAGTTAGAGGCGAGCAGCTAGAGTATTTCGCCAGCGAATCGACAAACGGCATGACATTCCTATAGTCGTGGTCGTCTATCGGCAGTGCCGTATAGTTTCGCACCAGCGGATAGCTGTCATGCACTGCCGGTGGAGGCGCGACTGGCGGCTCATATTTGGAATCGAACCACCAGAAGCAATCGGCGAGTGCGACCGGCCCGCAATATGACCACGGTAAACCGGGCACGTTTCGTTTCCAATTGTCCTGTTTCTGGTCAAAATCCGGGACGCCGTTCGGAGCGTAATCAAGATAGCCGGGCTTGTAATAGGTACACGTATCGTTGACCGGCTGGCAAACCAGAAGTTGAATATTATCCGCTTGGCCCTGGAAGTCCCAGCCTGCTCCTCCCACTCTGATTTTCTTAATGATTCTGGGATTCGTCAGCTCGGTCTTCAAGTTGAATGAATTCGTAATCCAGACATTGGGAGCCACCTGTTCGCCGGTGACTACACCGTTCCCTGGTACCTGTTCGTGATTCGGGTTCGGGCCGGTGGCCTGATCGATCCATTGGTACCAGCCCCATTGCCAGTACCGCTGCGTTCCCTGAGTATCCAGATAATCGACCACAATCGTCACCGGATATTCGAAATCTGTCGGCGTGACGCCCGAACCGCCAAGATTGTGAGAAATGACCTTGGCGTCGATCGTCAACGTGGCGCAGTTGCAGCGGGAAATATCGTAGTCGAGCCGCTGTTCGCAAGCGGTCCAATCGCCGCTGTGGTTGGCGTCGTTTTCACTCCTTAGCCAACCAAGTGAAGACTGCCCGGCTAGGAGCGGACCGTTGTCCGCCACCTGGCTCAGCGTCGATGTCTCGCCCGGGGTACCGGTGAACGTCTCGACTTTTGTCCAGCCGCTCGGTATCTGGTCACCGGTGCCGTCGGCTGTAAAACCGCTCTCAAAATCGCCGTTAGTCACGATATTGATACTCGAGGCACAGGTATCGCACGCATCGCCGATTCCATCGTGATCGATATCTGATTGCGTTGGGTTGGCGCTCTTTGGGCAGTTGTCGCAGACATCGCCAATCCCGTCGCCATCACTGTCGAGCTGGTCGGGGTTGTAAATGTGCGGGCAGTTGTCGACATCGTCGAGTACGCCATCACCGTCGCTGTCGGGCACGGGCACTGGGCAAATGACGATGGCAAATTCAACGACCGTATGAAGCGGCATGCCGCCGTAGTTGTGTCCTGGTGCGCCGGGATTGTATTGATTCTGACCCTGAAAATTGCCGATGTTACCCGGATTGACCGGGTAATTCAGCAACTCGACGGCAAAGGGCGGCTCACCCATCGGCATGCACTGAGCGGGGATTACACGATAGCGGTCATGGTTCTTTGTACCGTGAGGCCCCGAAACGAATTGGGCGTCATTGTGAATACCCGGTGCATGCCCCACGCCTTCGTTGTTGTCGAAAAACGGATCCGACACGCACAGGTCGGAGTCGGCGGGCGCCGTACAAACCCCGGCCACCGTCAAGTAGTGCCCACCCACTCGCTCGCAATATCCGGACGTTATCTGCTCCCAGAAGCCGACCAGGAGAATGACATCCTGACTAGCGAGCACCTGCTGGCGGATCTGCTCGAAACCAAATCCAGGATCGACTCGGAACAACTGGACTGTGTACTTGCCGGTCAGACCAACGCTGTCGATCCATTTTTGTGCCGCGAGCGCCAGATCAGCGACATTTGTTCCGGAGTGTCCCTGGTTGGTCAAGGCATACTTGGCCAGGGTATCAACAAACGGCATGACATTGCTTGGATCGTGGTCGTCCCAAAGGCCGTATGCCTTCACGAGTGGGTAGTGGTCGCACGCTGTCGGCGGCGGGGTGAGGCATGTTTCGAACTTGGAGTCAAACCACCACAGGCAGTTGGCCAGAGCAACCGGACCGCAATGTGTCCATTGCTGGACCGGCGGCACCCCGGTGAAGATGAACCAGTTGTCCTGTTTCTGGTCGAAGTCCGGCATTCCGACCGGGGCGTAATCGGGATACGAGGCTTTGTAGTATTCGCACGTGTCAAGGGCTGCGGGTGAAGCCACAGCGCTCGCCTGCGAACCGGGTTGGGTACGACCAACCGGCGCCGCGGTTCCGGTCAGGCCGACGACGATCAGAATGACTGCCATTCCAATCGACGCCACAATAACCTTCGATTTCATACGACCTCCTCGACGAAGTATCCAAATAGGCAGCGACTTCCGTGGTACGCTGTCGATCAACTTTGTTCGAAGAAACGTCAGGTCGTGAAGGCGACGTCGAGAGGTCGAACTGACCTGAAGTGGATTAAGCTGTCAATAATATAGCAGCCGCGACAACCGGTGTCAAGGGGTTTTGCGAGTTGATTGTAGTAAGAATACTGACCGGGATTTTGGAGGCGCCACCCGGATTCGAACCGGGGATAAAGGTTTTGCAGACCTCCGCCTTACCACTTGGCTATGGCGCCCAATCAGAAAAGCGGGAAACGAGACTCGAACTCGCGACAGCCACCTTGGCAAGGTGGTGCTCTACCAACTGAGCTATTCCCGCTTACGAACCCTGCTAATTACAGATGGCTCCAATATATACATCGGCATTTGGACCTGTCAACTTATTTTGCTCCGGGGTCGGTCGGTTGGCGTCCGGGCGCCATCACCCCTCTCGCCCGTTGCCGGGCAAGGGCTTGAGAAATCGTATTCTCAAGCCGGGCAAGATCCCAGGGGCTGTGCCTGATAATCCAGTCTCGATGGATCGCAGCATCAACCGTATCCCCTGACAGAAGGTCATACGCGTACAGCTCCTTATGCCCACCTTCGCTCATCGAATCCAAAACAAGTAAACTGTCAAGCTGCCGGTACGCGATTGGCCGCTGGCCGATGGCATCGTAGCACGCAGCTCGAAGGAAAAGCAGGTCGGAATATTTCGGGCAAGACGGCACGGCCATGGCCCGCTCAAATTCGGTGATTCCGACCCCATAGTTATGAGAGCTATACGCTTCCACGCCCGCCTTGAAGTGCTTGACCCATTCGATGGAGTATGAGGGGACGTACGGACCCTCAAACGGGTGTTCTCTCTTGAAGGCCGAAATCAGAATTCCGGCCGGCAGGAAATACGAATCCTGCAGCCAGAACCCTTCGCTTCGATAGCCGGCGGTAAACTGCGAATACAAGAGAAGCATCTGCTCGGAAGGGGCCGACGGCTTAATCCCGGTAGAGAAAACAATGTAATCTGGTTTGCGCGAAAGGACATATCCGGCGTTCTGGCTCCGCTCCCGCCAGGTCGTCTTCAACCCCTGTGCAACCGGTTCCGGGTGACGGGCGACGGTAGAGTCGGTAAGGCCAAGCATATCAATAACGTCGTGGCCGAGCATGCGATAACCAAACATGCCTATAGTCGAGATCGCCACTGAGAATTTCGATGTATCAGTGCGAAGGATATCATCGGCCAAGCTGGCCTCCTTGAATGTCAGTCCCCTCTCCAAGAGATTGAACCGATCAACTTTCTTTTGCGGAACAACGTAGGTAAGCACCAATAAACCCGCAAGAATTCCGGATAGAAGCAGGAATCGCGACGAGTCCAGCGACCGCCTGCTCAGGAGTCTCAG
>DATKJY010000220.1:0-2627 GCA_035543175.1 Candidatus Acidiferrum sp. | reverse complement strand
TGAATCATTTATGAAGTTCACGCCCGCAACCGTACCGGCTTTTTCAAGACGATGTTCGACACCGGGGAAAGTCGCCAGCGCTTTCGCGATGGCCGATGGCTTAAGGCCAAATGGCAGCGCACAGGCTACAGCCGCGGCGGCGTTCTGCAGATTGTGCGGGCCGACAATACCGATCTCGTCGCAGGCGATAATCTGCTGCTCACGACCTTCGAATCGCGTCCAGAGGTATCCGTCACGCACAAACGTATTGGCGTTGTCGTTGACGCGAGTGGAGAAGTGCAGACGAGTGGCGTCGGTCGGCGCTTTGTCGGTGGCCAGTTCCGGATCTTCAAGATTGATGATATAGTAGTCTTCGGCGGTCTGATTTTCGGCAATGCGATACTTCGTTTTCTTGTAGTTCTCCATGGAGCCGTGACGGTCGAGATGGTCTGGAGTCACATTTAGGATAACGGATACTCTCGGCTTGAAGTCGGCGATCGTCTCGAGTTGGAAACTGGAGACTTCGACCACGGCCACGCCACCGTAGGGAACCAGCGAAGCGACTTCGGTGAACGCCCGGCCGATATTGCCACAGACAAAAGTAGTGAATCCGCCTGCGGTGAAGATTTCGCCCGTCAGAGCTGTGGTTGTGGTTTTGCCGTTGGTGCCGGTAATGGCGACAATTGCCCCCTGACACACCCAACTGGCGAACTCAAGCTCCGAGAAGACCGGAATCCCTTTGTCGAGAGCGCGCACGATAATCGGCGCTGCTAACGTCACGCCCGGCGAAATCACGAGGTAGTCGCAGCTCAGTAGTTTGTCGGTATGGCCGCCGGTCTCGAAGGGAATGCCGCCGGCCTGCAATCGCTTGATCGGGGCCGCGAGCTTGCCTGCATCGGCAGCATCGGAAACGAACGGATAGCCGCCGTGCTCGCGTCCCATGATTGCAGCCGCCACGCCGGAGCGTGCCATGCCCAGCACGCCCATTTTCCGTCCACGGATTTTTTCTTCAGCCGTCATCGTAGTTTCAATGTTGCCAGGGTGAGCAGCGCGCACATGGCTCCGAGAATCCAGAACCGCACCACAACCTTGGTTTCCGACCATCCGGACAATTCAAAGTGGTGATGCAGCGGAGCCATTTTGAATACCCGTTTGCCGCCGCGATATCGATATGAAAGCACCTGTATGATCACCGACAGCGCCGTGAGTACGAACACACCGCCCACGATCAACAGGAGCAGTTCTTTCTTGACCAGAATAGCAATAGCTCCAAGCGCACCGCCCAGTGCCAGCGAACCGGTGTCGCCCATGAACACCTCGGCCGGGTATGAGTTGAACCACAGGAACCCAAGGGCCGAGCCGAGCACCGATCCACAGAAAATGGCGAGCTCTCCCGTGCCGGGGATGTATTCAATCTGCAGGTAGTTGGAGTAGTCCAATCGGCCGGTGACGTACACGATGCCCAGAAAGGCCACAAAACAGAGGCCGGTCAGGCCGATCGCCAGTCCGTCAAGGCCATCGGTGAGGTTGACGGCGTTGGACGAACCGGCGATCACCAACATCACAAACGGAACGTACATGATGCCCAGATTGAGCACGAAATGCTTGAAGAACGGTATGCTGGTCGTGCCGTCGTATTGACCCTCCGGCCCGACATATATCAGCAGCAACCCGAATATCAGACCAAGCACAAACTGACCGGCAAATTTTTTGCGAGCCACCATCCCGCCGCGCTGCTTCTTGATGACCTTAAGGTAATCATCCATGTAGCCGAGTCCGCCCAGCCAGACAGTTACCAGCAGCGCCATGAGGACGAAGAAGTTGCTCAGGTTAGCCCAAAGGAGCGTAGGGACGACGATTCCGGCGAGAATAATCAAGCCACCCATGGTCGGCGTGCCGGCTTTGCTCTTGTGGCTGGCGGGACCTTCCTCACGTATTACCTCGCCGGTCTGGTAGCGTTTCAATAGCCGTATGAAGAACGGCCCCAGAAGCAAGCAGATGACTAGCGCCGTTACAATTGCTCCGCCGGTACGAAACGTGATATACCGGAACAGATTGAATCCGGTGAAATACTTGGTGAGCGGGACAAACAGGTGGTAGAACATCAGCTCTTACCTCCTGCCTGCTCCCAAGACTGCAATATGACCTCGAGGCCGATGCCGCGCGAACCTTTCACGTACACCAAATCACCGGCGTGCAGGAAAGTGAGCATGGCCTGCGCGCAGTCGCGTGCGGAGTCAAATTCCGCGATTTTTTTCTTAGGGACACCGTTGGCTCTCGCACTTACGGCGGTGTGTTTGGACATCGGTCCGACGAGAGCAACGTGGTCAAAATCTTCTTTGGCCAGCAACGTGCCGATGCTCTCGTGCAGTTTTACTGATTGGTCTCCCAGCTCCAGCATGTCGCCGAGAATGATGATTCTCCGCCCGGTGACAGGATAATCAGCCAGCGATGTCAGACCCAAAGCGACTGATTCCGGGTTAGCGTTGTAGCAATCGACAATGAACGTAACACCTCGGCTGGTCACCGTCTGGCCACGCATGGGCGCCGTTTCGAATGCAATGGACTCGGTGTTTACGGCATCAAAGCGATAGCCAAGCGTGCGCGCCACGGCATACGCGGCCATCAGATTGTAAACCTGATGTAGG
>DATKJY010000219.1:0-3217 GCA_035543175.1 Candidatus Acidiferrum sp. | reverse complement strand
TATCTCCTGAACAAGTGGGCGGGTGTAATTCACGACAAGAATGACTCTCTCCCCGGAAGTATCAAAAAGGACTCCCTTGACATTTATGTCACTTATCCGAACGGCTCGGGTGGGACATCAACCAAGCTCTATCACGCCGATGCTTCCGGCCAGTTCCAACTCGACTCTATTCCGGCAGGGCGTCAGGCGCTAAAGATTGTCTACCTCCCGAGCGATGACACGCTCATGCGATATGCGACGGTATTGCCGCGGCAGAAGATCAACAATCCAAAATTGTACAAGCTGGCATCGTCATTCTCAGCTGGATCCGACAGTTCCAGTTCTTATCTGACAAAAGTAGCCGGGTCGGATTCCGTATATTCCTCCGGCTGCACCAGTGTGTGCTTCTGGATTGCCAATAACACCGGTTCGAGCAAGACAATCTCGAGTATCAAACTGAGCTGGCCGTCGCCAACCGCATATTACGCGACCATCTACTGGGACAACACGATCGTGTTCAACAAGGCCGGCTCACCGCGCGGAGTCAGTGGCACGACCTATTCGTTCTCCGCCGGCCAGACCATTGCCGACGGCCAACAGGTGCGGATACGCATCGCCGACTTTGCCTCTCACAACAGCAATGGCGGCGGAGGCAACGAAAATATGACCAACGCCAACCTATCGGTGCTGTTTTCGGACGGATCCTCGCTAAGCGCCTATTCAGGAGCTTGCTACTGATGAGAAGTCGCAATCGACATGGGTTCACTCTGGTCGAGCTGGTCATCACGATTGCACTGACGGCCATCCTGATTACGGTGGCGATGAAGTCAGTCGCGGTGCTTAGCCGGACGAGTCGGGAGGAAGAGACCAAGCAGAAGTTGGAAGCCATAGCCTTTGCGATTTCGGGCAATCCTTCGCTGGTCAACAACGGCGTGCGCAGCGATTTCGGCTATGTCGGCGACATCGGCGCCCTGCCTTCGAATCTTGATAATCTCTGCACCAATCCGGGGTACGCCACGTGGAAGGGCCCGTACGTATCATCGCGATTCGTTCAATCGACTAACGATTTTAAGCAGGACGCCTGGGGAGCAAACCTTCAATATTCCGGCGGTGTGACGATTACATCTACCGGTTCAGGCTCCAACATCACTCGCACAATCGCCAATGCCACTTCGGACCTTCTCAGCAACGGCGTTTCGGGTTCTGTTTCCGATATCAGCGGCACACCGCCCGGAAACGGCTATAAGGACTCCATCGCCGTTTTCCTTACGGTTCCCGACGGCTCCGGCGGCACGACAGTCAGGCAGAATTCGCCTAATGCCTCAGGGTATTTCGCCTTCAGTTCCGTACCGATTGGCAATCACGATCTGCAGATCATCTACAAACCGACATCGGACACGCTCAAACGGTTTGTCTCAGTTACTCCCGGCGCAACGGTCAGCGGTGACTACAAATTCGCTTCGAGCCTCTGGTATGCGACCGCCGGTATCGTCATGGTGCCCAATTCGGACTCCGTTTCCGGATCACCACCCTGCACTGATATCAGTTTCTGGATCACCAACAATTCGGGCAGCAGCAGGACGATTACTTCGATCAGCGCCAGCTGGCCTTCGCCAGCCGCATACTACGCCCGCATCTACTGGGGCAGCACGGCAGTTTTCGATATGGGTGGCTCGCCACGCGGTCAGAACGGCGTCACATATTCATTGTCGCCGGCACAGACGATTGCCGCCGGTGCCTTGGTCAAAATTCGGATTACCGATTTCCGCGCTAACAACTCCAACGGTGGTGGAAGCCCGGAATCAATGTCCGGAAATACGATCACCGTCCTCATGTCTGATGGGTCTACAATCACGGAGCTATTGCCGTCATGTCCATAAGATCGTACCTGAAGAGTTGCTCCGGATTCACGCTCGTCGAAGCAGCCGTGGTGATCATCATCGTCGGTATCCTCGCGGCGGTCGCGATGCAGAAACTCTCTGTCAGCGTGGTGACATCGCAGTACGAACGCACGAAAACCCAACTAGATGCGCTGGCCAACGCCATTGCCGGCGATCCAAAACTGTATGAACGCGGGGCGCGGACCGATTTTGGCTATGTCGGGGATGTAGGCGCATTTCCACCAAATCTCGACGCCTTGGTACAGAACCCCGGCGGCTACGCCACCTGGAACGGGCCGTACGTCGAGCGAGACGGAGCCAGTACCGATTACAAGAAGGACGCGTGGAATACCGCAATCGTCTATGCCGACACGCTTCTCCGCTCGACAGGGTCAGGGAGTAATATCGATAAACTGATTTCATCTTCGAAAGCTGCTTTGACATCGGATACAGTCACAGGATATATCGTCGACGCCAATCACACGTCGCCGGGGAGCACGTACAAAGATTCGTTATGGGTGCAGTTGTCGTACCCGAACGGCGCTGGTGGGATGAAAACCGATTCGCTACATCCTGCCGGCAATGGCTGGTTCCAGTTTACCGGCGTGCCGGTGGGTTCGCATACGCTAAAGGTAGTTTTTCGCCCCGCGACTGACACGATCACGACGCCGGTGACCGTTTATCCGAAGAGCCGCACGAAAATCGAAATTCTGTTTCCGGCTGAGTTGTGGTGAGAGTCGCGCCTTCGCCTACTCTTTCACCGTCAGGAATATCCCCCGCTTCTTCAATTGCGCCAGAAACGCCGAAGGATTAACCGCAATCTCCTGTGGCTTGGCGCCCCGAGCAGTTATCTGACCGCTCGCCGCCATCCACGTGACAATCGCCGCCGGAAACGCCGTGCAGCGCATCATGGCCGTCAAACCGGTCTTGGAATCCTGGCGGTCGATAATCTCGTACACGACCGTCTTCACCATGCTGTCTTTCTCGCCTTCGAGGACAATGCGCACCAGCACCAGGTCAGGCTGACCGTAACTGAGGCTTTTTTCAAGGACCGCTCGGAAAGTAGCTCGCGGCTCTACCATCTGGTCACCGACTTTGAGCGGTTGGCGGGAGGCCAGCCCGATATCCAGCATCGCCTTGAATAACTGACAATGACCGGGATATCGTATGGTCTTATAATCAAGGTAATCGATCTTGCCTTCAAACGTATCCGGCAACGTCGAAGCACCGCCGGAAGTGTAGAACGCCTCCACCTTGCCGATGCCGTCGAAGGACATCAATTCCAGCCCGGTCATCGGATTCACCGTCTTCTTCTTGCCGTCCTCAAGAATCACGCAGGATTCCCAATATTCATTCAG
>DATKJY010000218.1:0-4124 GCA_035543175.1 Candidatus Acidiferrum sp. | reverse complement strand
AGCGGATTCCGTTTAAAGTTGATTCGATACTCAGGGATGGCTACTTTCGCCCGTATGAGAACGGGCACCCTGGCATTTGTAGTCATGGCTTTCGTTGGTAGCTCTTGCTCATTTGCCCACGCCAAGCCGTATCTCGATAGTACGAAGATCGCGGTGCTCGAGTCAATTCAGGACAACATCTTCAATGACCGGTTTGCGGTCGCGGATTCGATCAGCCGGACGCTGGTCGTGCAGTATCCTGCCGATCCGATGGGGTATCTGATGAGCTGCTCGGCGTTGTTGGCTGAGATGACTGACCGCGAGGAGGATCTGTTTGGCGACAAAATCGGCTACCTTCTTGATACCGCCGAGCAGACCGCCAAAGCTATTGCAGATACCGCCGACACTTCGACTCAGGCCTGGATGCATTTGTTGATAGGGCACACCAAGGCATATCGGTCGCTGTATGAATCACGATTTGGTTCCTTTACCTCCGCCGTGCGGCAGGGGTTGTCGGCAAAGAAGGAATATGGCAAGGCGCGGCTACTGGACAGCAGCCTGTATGACGTGGATGCCGGGTTGGGTAGTTATCACTATTGGAAGTCGGTCAAGGCGGGGTTTTTCAGGTGGATTGGATTGTTCAGGAATGACAGGAATCGCGGCATTACCGAGTTATGCCGGGCATCGGAATCATCGCTCATTTCGCGCCAGTCGGCGCGCAGCGCCTTAATCTGGGTGTGGCTGGACGCCCATCAGTATGATTCGGCCATTGCGATTGCGAAGGAGATGCTACAGAAGTATCCCAAAGGGCGGGCGTTTCTCTGGCCGCTGGCCGAAGCCTATTTTCAGAAGAAAGACTACAACAACGCTATCAGCATCTACACGCAAATACGCGAACTACTCGCTTCAGATCCGGGGAATTACTACAATATTGTGGAGTGCGACTACTATCTCGTGCGGTCGCTGGAGTCAATCGAGGACAGGACCAAAGCGCAGGAGAAGGCCGCGCAGTTGCATGATTATTATGTTCACATTCCGCCGCGTACACGCGAGCGGCAGTTCGGACATATCAGTTACTTGAAGAGAATTGCCGCCGGGCAATAGATGCCGGCGGCAGCTATGCTCTTACTCGGGGCGGACGATCTTGGAGCTCTCGTCGAGCTTGCGGCAGCCTTCCATCAGGATTGATTCGATCGAATCGAACGTATTTTTCGGCGGCAGAGTATCCGGCGTCACCGACTGAATGCTCCAAGTGCCGGTAGACCAGGGAATAGCCTGTTCGACGGCTTCGGCGCCGGTGAATCCCATCCCTTTGGCATGATGGATTTCGCCCTGGTTGAGGACGATCTCGAGCTGATCGCGGCCAGACGTGATGGTCAGCTTGACTGTTTTGCGGCTGGGACCGAGCGCCTGTAGAAGGTCGATTAAATTCATATCTTCGAGGTGGCCGACGGCGCCGGACTGACGCATCAATTCCTCGCGCTCCCTGGCTTTGGCCTCGATGCGACTCTGAATCTTTTTCATCTTGATGAGGAGGACGTTGAGGTTATCGTCGATGGGGATGACGTCCTCGATCCCCTTCTCCAGAAGCGAGCTCATCTGTGAGGCGACGGAGCCATCGGTCAATAGGAAAGTCGGCACTCGGTCGATACCGACGTTTCGCTGGAGCAGGTTGTCGACAAGTTCATTGATGCTGGCCGGGCCGCCACGCTCGACAAGAATCAGAATATCCGGGCGGCTGCGCTTGAACAAATCAATAAACGTGCTGAGCGTGCTCTGCGTGACAATGCGGAATCCGGCGGCCTTGATGCGGCTTTCGAGTGTCGGAAGCGTCTCGTCATCGGTGCCGTACACCATGACCTGGCTGTATTTCTCGAGGGTCGTGATGGAGAGAATCTCCTCCTGAATCATGGCGATGAAAGCTTCGACGACTTCAGAAAGGAACAGTTTGCCGACCAACTCGCGATATTTCTTCTTGATGGCGTCGAATTTGTCCAGCGACAGCGGCACATTGCCTGGCATGGTCTCGCAGAAGATATCGATGACGGTCAGGATATTGCCGCCGAGGACTTCGATGGGAAGTCGGCGGGTGAACTTTTCCCGAAGGTTGATATACATAGAGCGGAGGATTTCGATTACCAGCGGAGAGTAGTTCAAGGAGTCGAGGAGTTTCACGGTCAGGCTGATGTAGGCGCGCTGGTCGCTGATCGATTCCGGGTTGCCATAGTAGAATTTGGCCAGATCGTGCAGATAGCCGGCGTTGGTGATGACGAGGCGGTCTTTATCGGCCAGTTCGAGGCGACGGCAGAGGCGGTCGACATACTGGCCGACGCGTGCGCTGTGGTTGTTGGCGCTGTTATCGGTCGAAGACAGGAGCGATGTAAACAGTTCGAGGTTCTTGACGACGAGTTCCGATTCCATCACGCCGGCGTCGAGACTCAACAGGAGGTTGCCGACGGATTCGTAGTAGCGGACGCGTGTTTTGGGCGAGATCTTGCGAAGGCGGTCGATCAGGTCGATGTAATCGCCGGAGACCGTATCCTGGATGAACACGGTGTGGAATTTGTGATTGCCGATCAAATCGATGGCATCGTCGGCGGAATCGGTGCGGATGACTTTATAGAAATCCTGTTCCATCAGGCGCTGCAACTGTACGCCGGTGACCGGTTCATCGGTGACCAGCAGCACAGTGCCCCGGGTGCGCTGTTCACCGCTGAAGGAAGAGGATTTAGGTGCGCTCGTCGCAGGCGGGGTCATCTCGGCGAAATGCATGTCGGGAGGCATGTTCGAGGCGCTCTCGCGGCCGAGATAGTGCCGCGCGATAGCTTTGTTCAGCGCAAGCTCGGCTGCGACAAAGAGTTTCACGGTTTTGCCGGCAGCGATGAATTTCAGTTCGTTGATGAGGTCGTCGCTCGAGGGATCCTCACAGGCGACCTTGAGGATGTTCTGGTCGGCATCGAAGGCAAACGGAATGACGCGGCGGGCGACCGCGACCGTCACGGGAATGAGCGCGAGCGCCTGTTCGGGAATATCGAGACCTTCGAGGACGACGCCTTCGCATCCGATCTTCTCGGCCAGAACGCGCACGAGAGTGTCTTCGGTGATGAAGCCGTGCTGGAGGAGCTGTGTGCCCAGACGGCCGCCGTAGAGCTTCTGCGATTTGAGGGCTTCGGCTAATTGCGTATCGGTAATGAGTCCATCGCGGACGAGAATTTCATCGAGGCGAATCTTCTGGGTGGTTGTGGTCATGCGTGTATCCAACAAACCGGCGCGACATAGCTCGCGCTGCCATTGTGTTCCTCAGCCCGCTGGTTGCAGACGCAGCGGGGTCGTTGTCGTCCATCCGGGGTGCCCGCGTTGAGGCCGTATTATCGGGCGGCCTGAAGAAGGGACCCGTATGCTATATATCGGAAAGGACGGCAAAGAGTTGACTGGTTTGTTGGCGTCTCAAATTGTGCAGATTTTGCACAGGACCCAAAAGGCTCCCGCGGCTGCGATACGGGGGATTCGAGGGGTTGCCCGGCGTGCCAGATTTGGTTACCTTGGATTTGTGGAAGACAAACGACGCGAGACAACGATTAAATTGACGGCCGAAGTCAGTTGTGCGGGTTGAGCTTCCAAGTTGGCGCCAAAGTTTTTGGCGGAAGCTCTCAAAACTCTGCCGCAGTCCAAACATCCCGATCTGTTAGTCGGGTTCAACAGGGCTGACGATGCCGGCATTTTTCGTATCAGCGATCATCAGGCGCTGGTGCAGACGGTGGATTTTTTTCCGCCGATAGTCGATGACCCTTATTCGTTCGGCCGGATTGCCGCGGCCAATGCTTTGTCCGATGTTTTCGCCATGGGCGGAAAGCCGCTCACGGCGCTGAATATTGTCGGATTTCCAGTCGGCACGATGCCGATTTCGATTCTCACAGAGATTCTACGCGGCGGTGCGGAGAAGGTGGAGGAAGCCGGGGCGGTGGTGGTGGGCGGTCATTCGATCAAGGATAAAGAGCTCAAGTTCGGTGTGGCGGTAACCGGAATAATTGATCCATCACGGGTGATAGCCAATGCCGGCGCCAAACCGGGAGACTGGTTGTTCTTGACCAAGCCGCTCGGGACAGGACTCATCACGACAGGGATTAAACGGAACGCGGTGTCAG
>DATKJY010000217.1:0-2820 GCA_035543175.1 Candidatus Acidiferrum sp. | reverse complement strand
GGTCTCGAAATTTCCGGCCTGATCAACAGTAACATCCCACGGCGGGCGATTGTCGCCGACACCGGGGTTGTAGAAGTTGACGACCGAGACGGTCACCGTCTCTCCCGCAGAGAAACCGGAGCCGGTGATGACTACCGAATCACCCGGCGCATAATCAAGTGTGTCGGTGTGAATAATGGCAGCTGAGAGTCGAGCAGCTTGTACCGTACCGAAACCGGCGAGCCCTACCAGGAGGACCACAGCAAGAAGCAGAAGCATCCGCGCATGCATAGTACAATGTCCTATATGATTAATGCTTTTTTTCAAACCGAATTGCCCCCAAATGCAAGACGAATCTGATCGCGCGCAGTTGTCAATTGCGAGTGAGATGCGATAATAAGATGGAATGTGGCGAATACGGAAGCGTGGCGTGAGCAAACGACCATGCTCCCTCCCTGTGTTTACCTATTTATCCTCAACGGTCGGGCGTGCAATCGCGCTAACGCTATCAGTGCGTGCGGATTAGATTCTGTCGAGCATCAGGGTCTAATCGCAAACCCGACGACTACGCTGTAATCTAATCCCTGAGTCAACTTCTGTCAAGCAGAAACTTGTGTATTTTCAAGGATTTACGCCGACAAATGAGGCCACGTTACGTGGCTTTTGCCGGTCAGTCACTTAGCGCTTTTGCGACGCATCTTCTGGAGCTTGGCGGTGAACTCGGAAGCTTCCCGTTTGGATAGTCCGCGCTTGACCAATTCTTCCGTTTCGGCCGGAATGGTACCGAGCGACTGATCGATCACTGCCAGCTCCGGGCCGAAGAGCGTAACCGCGTTCAGGATATAATCTTCGAAAGCTTCATATGCGACCGGGCACACAGTTTTGACCATGTCGGCAATTACGACCGCATACTCGCGGAACTCCTTCTGGGCGTGATCGTCGAGCCGTAAGCTCAAGAAATGGAATAGGTTATGAAGGTCTATCTTCCAGTACCACTCGGTATACAGAGAAAGCGGCAGGTCGATCCGCGCCAATTCGCGCGCGATATCTTTGTCGATGGCTTCAGTGTAGACTTTGTAAGCATCGCTCTGAATGCGAGACAAATCTCCGAGGAACTGAGTCTTGATCTCATCGGGCACCTCGGTATCCGATCTCCCCTGCTTGTTGCGCGTGGACTGAGTCTGGATGTCATCGGGCTTCGGCAGGTAGAACTCTTCCTTCATGATAGAGTAGCGACCGGAGTACTCATTTACATTGGCAGTGCGGTGGCGAATCCACTGGCGGGCGATGAAGATCGGGAGCTTGACGTGAAATTTGAATTCCACCATCTCGAACGGAGTCGTGTGATGATGGCGCATCAGGTAGCGAATCAGCCCGCGATCTTCCTGGACTTTCTTGGTCCCTTCGCCGTAGCTGACGCGGGCGGCCTGGACGATGGAGTCATCGTTGCCCATATAATCGACCAGCCGGACAAATCCTTTGTCGAGGACTTTGAATTCCCGGTCGAGCAGGGCGTCGGCGTTGGGGCTGAGCGCGTGAGCCATAGAGTGATCGCTTTCGTGTTTCTGATTCGGGATGGAATATAGGGCGGGGAACCGGGGCAGACAATCGCTTTTTGGGAGGAGTCACTGCCCCGTTGTACCCATACTGAATATTTCCGCTATGAATATCAGAAGCCGCCTGGCGGCGGCTCCTGCGATAAAATCCGAAAAGAAGACTAAAGCTATTTCGTGCCGGTCGGTTTTGGAGCGGGGGCGGGGGCGGGGGACTGAGTGGGCATGTTCGGAAGCTGAACCACACGCGTCACTGGAATGGTGAACCGGGTTTTGGCCTCGTCGGACATTTGAAACGTGACGCATTTCTCGAAATTCTGTCCGGCTGCGGCTTCAGTCAGCTTGACCGAGGCCTGGACGCTCTTCTTTGCCCCGACACTTCTGGGAAGATCCACGGTCACCATTCCCCGAGGCCAGGACACCAGCGATAGATCCAGCGGCTTGTCGGAAACATTAGTGATAGTGAATTTCATCCCGTCTACTTTCTTGCCGGGCTCGGTGGGGAACTCCAGCTTATACGGCGAGAGAATCACCGGATAAGTCGAGTCGGGACGAATGGCCACGTTGGCTTCGAAATGCAAATACCGGTTGCCGACACCTTCGTTGGTCGCAATCATCGGCTGCTTGATCACCGTGCCGGAGTAGTTGCGGGTATCGAAAATCACTTCGAGACGCGTGCTGTCACCCGGCGCCAGGTGAGTCTTCTCAATCGGGGTTTTGGTGCAGCCACAACCAGGAATAACATTGAGAATATCGAGAGGGGCATCACCCCGCGAATAAATCCAGAAATCATGGGTGGCTTTCGAGTTTTGCGGTACATAACCGAACTGAAACAGCGTATCATCGACAACCATTTTCGGAGTCGCAAGCGCCGAACCACAGACGAACAGCGCCAGCAGCGTGCCGATAACATAGAATCTCTTTTTCATCATTCGAAGCATTCTTAGTCCTATCGTGAAAGTATGAATCATGTCTCTGAGCAAACTCAAAACGCTCACTTCGGCCCGACCTCGTGTCCCCCGGGACGGGCTTGTATCGAGTTGTACTTTCGAAAATAAATTACGGTTCCCGCATCGACAACGCTTTTTCGACGAGCCTATTCGGCAGCCAACAGAACCTATCGCGGAAACGTTGAACAGAACGGGACGGACTTGGTCCGGGTTCCAAAATCCTTGCCTGCCGACCGGGTCGCCGATATACTGGAGCAAAACAAATTCACTCAGGGAGAATCCTATGCCGCTCTTGTTGACCCGAGACGATGTTGTCCGCGTACTCGATATGCGCGAAT
>DATKJY010000216.1:0-2810 GCA_035543175.1 Candidatus Acidiferrum sp. | reverse complement strand
CCATCACCTGCGAAAACTGGTAATACGTGCCCGAACCAGTAAACCAGAGTGTCACGCCCCGTCCATCGGCGCGAAACTGAAGACTGTCAGCCCACTGGCCGTGGTTGGGGGTGAACGCCAGAGTACCGGGCGCCATACTCAGGGTCTGATTGCCGGATTGAGCGCTAACGAATGTGTGTGAAACGGCCACCACTATGATGGCCGCCCACGCCATAACCGATATCCATCGTCTCATGATGGCCTCTCTTGATCAGGGTTTGTAATTCAGCGATTTAGCGATAATGTACTTAATGGACCCAATCTGTCAATATATTTGTTAGGCGGGGCCGTCATCGGGCATCCTCCTCAGGTCGACACATCAGCGGGGTTGCAGAACGAGCATGGTGATGTCGTCGGATTGCTCGGCGGACGCCCGGTACTGCTTTAGACTCTCCAGCATGGCCGGGATAATTGTATCAACCGGTTGATGGTGGCAGGTGGCCAGAGCTTCGACCATCCGATCGTAGCCGAACATCTCCTGGGTCGGGCTCCAGCATTCAGTAATGCCGTCGGTATAGAAAAACAGCGTGTCGCCGGGAGAAACCGGTACCTGGTGAACAGAGTACGGTATATCGGGTAGCACACCGACTACCGGGTCTGATTCGGGGTAGCTGTCCTGGCGACCGTCCGCCCTTAAAACAAGCACCGGAAGGTGACCGGCGTTGACAAAACTGAATAGCTGCGATTGGCGATCGTAAAAACCGAACACAGCCGTGATATATTGGCCGGGGCTGGTAAGCTGGCAGATAAGCCGATTTAGGCTGCCCACCAGTTCCGGGAGGGGGGGAGGATCCTGACCGAGAAGCTGCGCTCGAACTACCGCCTGGGCATTCGACATGATCAGCGCAGCGGGAATCCCTTTGCCGGCGACATCGCCGATGGATACAAAAATCCTGCCATCCTTGAGACGCAGCAGGTCGTAAAAGTCGCCGCCCACCTCTCGTGCGGCGCTGTTGATGCCCACAACCCGGCAGTCCTCGTGGTCCAGATTTTCTTTGGGCAGGAATCCTTGCTGAATTTCCTTGGCGACCTGGATTTCTTTCTGAATGACCTTCAGGACCTGCTCTTTTTCAAAGAGCTTCACATTTTCAATGATCTTTGCCGTTTGTGCCCCGACGATAGCCAGGAATTGAGCGTCGGAATCGTTGAACCCGCTCTCGTCGCGCTTGTTGAAGGCCACCAGAACGCCGAGCAGTCCGTTGAGCGACAGGAGCGGAGCAGCTATCAGCGACCTAACGCCGATCCGTGCGAACGGTACGCCGCGGAGGCGGGAATCTGCTGCCGGATCATTGCTGACGAGCATGGACTTGTTCTTGAGCATCCATCCGAGTAAAGTCATGTTCAGAGAGAAAGGCATTTCTCCCGCATCGGGGTTGATGCTTCGTACAAAGGTTTTGAACTTGTCGGTTTTGGCGGCGTCGCTTTCCAAAAGGAACACGGCCCCCTGGGAAGCCTCGAGCCGTTTCAGGCAGAGTTCGACGGTGATCCGGGTGACTTCCTCGACCGACATTGCGACATTGATGGCAGTGGCAATTTGATTGAGGGCCGTCAATTCGTCGACCGCTTGTTGCAGTCGACTCCATTCGGTGTCAGAAATACTTGGCATCGGATGAAAAGAAACGTATCCTTTATTACAGGTGGCTGTTACCGATATTATACGTAATATTGACCAAATATGTCAATTATTGTACTGCGGCCATCGGAAGTTTTTGATAGTCGAGGTCGGTGATGCCGATACCGGGCGAAACATTCGGGCATTTTACCATTACGCGGCTGCTGGGCTCCGGTGGTATGGGGCAGGTTTTTGAAGCGATTGACACCCGCCTCGACCGAGTAGTGGCTCTCAAGCTGATTAATGCCGACCTGGCCGGGTCCGCCGACTATCGAGCCCGGCTGGCGGCTGAAGCCCGGATGGCGGCCAAGGTCGATTCCCCGTATGTAGTGAAGATTTGGGAACACTCGGTCATCGACGACCAGCCCTATATCGCGATGGAGTATGTGGCGGGAGAAGATCTTCGAGTTTCGACCGCGAGTTACGGCCTTCAACAGAAGCTCGATGTCGTTTACCAAGTAGCCGAAGGCATTGGGGCCGCGCACGCGGAAGGGCTGCTGCACCGGGATTTGAAGCCTGAGAACATCCGGCTTACCAAAGCAGGGAAGGTGAAGATTTTCGATTTCGGGCTGGCCAAGACAGTTCAAGCTGATACCGTGGATGAAGCGGGGAACATCGAAGGGACACTCTCATATTTATCACCGGAGCAGTTGGCCGGGGAGCCTCTGACCTTGAGCTCCGACTTGTTCAGTTTCGGGGTGATTCTTTACGAGCTGTTCACGGGGATTCGCCCGTTTGAAAGCGAGCATTCCGCCGGAATTGTCTATGCGATCTTGCACGAGGACCCGACTCCACCGTGTGAAGTTAATCACGAACTCCCTGAGTGGATCGACCCGCTGGTAATGAAGCTGCTAGGGAAGGTGCCAGCGGATCGCTTTGCCGATGTGGCCGAGATAGTGAATTTCATGCACTCTGCACAACTCGGCATCGCGGGCGCTGGAGAGGCTGGCTATGTAGAGCCATCGAAGAAAGTCACCGTAATCGATCTCAAGAATCTCTCGGGAGATCCGAACTGGGATTATTTCTGTATGGGGTTCACCGAGGATGTCATTCGCGAGATTTCGCGGCGCACCAACCTGGTTGTTTCGGCTGAGCCTTCGACCTCAGTGTCGCGCGATGTGAGGGAATTGTTCGCGCGTTTCCGGTCTGACTTTGTGAT
>DATKJY010000215.1:0-4354 GCA_035543175.1 Candidatus Acidiferrum sp. | reverse complement strand
TTCTTGTAGATGACGATCCTGACCCGCACCGTCCCCTTCTCGTACAGGTAGGCATGACGGATGATATTGGTGGCCCCCTCCTCGACCGCAAGGAGAACCGCCGCCGTATCCTTCCGCGACATTCCGGCTGTCGCACAGCTTTCTTTGACGACGCGACGGATGCCGTCAAGATACTGCTCTTCGGCGAGGAACTCGGCGTTGACTTCTTTTATGGGACGGTTGAACATGCCAGCAGAAGGTAGTGAGGCCGATGTAAGCAATCCAGCCTAAAAACTGTCCGATCCGGTCATTGCGGCTGCTCGGATTTCATGCGAAGTTGCGCCTGCTTGATGTTGTCCAGTGTGTTACTCTGGTTCGGGTACGCTTGAAGCACTTTCTGCCAGGCGCCGATGGCCTGCTGATATTCTTTGTTGCGCATGTGCCTCAACCCTTCCAGATACAGGGGCCAGACATCTTTGTCTTTCTGAAGGTCATCAAGCGTCGCCGCCGTAACCTCTTTGGTCCCGAGTTTTTGCAAATACTCGAGCGCCACCGGTTCTTTGGGATTGACACGCAGGACGGCATCAAACTGATCTCGGGCTTCGTCCAGGCGCCCCTTCTGATACAGATCGATGCCCAGGTTAAGCTGCTTGGCGATGTCGAGCCTCGCCACCGCCTGGGCCCGAGCCTGCTTGATTGCCTGGTTGGAAGGATCAAGATCGAGGATGCGATTGTAAGCCTCAATCGCCTCGAGCGTTCGACCGGACTGCTCCGCATCGTGCGCCGTTTGCAGACTTGTGGCAATCTCTGAGGCCACGGCGTCATTAATGCGCTTCTCCAGCCCCTTAGCCCGATCATTCTCAGGGTCGATGTCGAAGATGAGATCGAGCAGGTCGCGAGCCGCCGAGAAATACTTCTTCTCGTAGAACAGATTGGCCTGATCGTAATAAGTATTTATCGAGCGAGTGAGGTCTGCCTGCGCTTCCTGAATTTTAGTCTGCTGCTCCTGGCGGATACGCTGGACATTTTGAATGGCAGCTATGGTCCCGATGATTTCCTGATTTCCTTCGTCGAACGCCAGTGCCCGCTGGTAGTAAGTAAGAGCGGAATCAAGCTGGATTTGTTTGTAGAGACTGTCCGCGCGCTGCTTGAACGTGAGGAATTGGCGGCGACGTTCATCGGCCAACAGCACCTTGCTTCGTTGCTGCTCTTCGCGGGCCAGCCGCGCCTGCTGGTCGGTCATCGATTCACCCAACAGAATAGAGATGGAGAACCGATGACTGTCTTCCACAAAATCGATGATCTTGTATGCGTAATCGGCCTGGATACGCCCGATTCGACATCCTGCGCCGAATGCGAAATTGTCCCGGTCATACCCGGCCCGAATCGAATAGTTCTGGTAGGCAGTCAGTTCGATGCCTCCCCGCACCTTGGCTTGCTGATGTGTATACTTCTCTACATCCAGTGACGGCGTCAGAAGCAATGAGCCTCCCAGTTTCAATCGATCGTACGCCAAGCCGGCCGCAATTGATCTCGGTGTCGATTCTACCAGTGAGTCGAGCTTGAACCGTGGCTGGAGGATATCTCGGAGCATAACACCTGCTGATAGACCTCGGTATATCCCAGCTCTCACGCCAAAATCTCCCCCGATACCGAAATCGGAGAGGTTATCGATGGTCTCGCTGGCGATCTTAACTGAAAACCCAGCTGAAAATCTTCCACCAAACCGCCGCCCGTACGACAGGAGAAACTGCCACGTAGCGTAATTAAATGTCCCCTGATCGATAAAATCGACCCGGCGCGTGATATCGATCGTGCCCAGACGCATGAAGCCGACGCCCAGCCCCGTGTGCTCGGTAAGTGGATATACCCATGTCGCGACATCGTAGATGCTCTTATCGAATAACACGACGTGCATCAGCGAGACTTCCTGATAATCCAACTCCGGCAAACCCGCCGGATTGTAATAGACTGTCGAGGCATCGTTGGCCAGAGCGGTGAAGCCGCCCCCCATGCCCAGCGAGCGTGCCCCGGCACCGATTGAAAACGCCGACGATTGCCCGCCGTCAGCAGCGAAGACAGCTGACCCAATAAGACACAGCAGTAGCATCTCCAGGAACAAGTGGCGGCGTCCACTCTTCATTTCAGCACCGCCAGTTTCAACCGGGCGTTCAAGCCAGTTTTACCGAGAGTGATGGAAACGACATACACGCCGTTTAGTATGATATCGCCGCGATCATTTCGTCCATCCCATTCCAGGATATGTTCGCCCGGCTGGGTGCCGTCGGTCCCCTCGAGAAGGTTTTTTGTGTAGACCAATTCACCGGTCAGGGTAAATATCTGGAATTCGACCGAACTCGCCTCCGACAGGACATAGTTGAATCGAGCCGGGCCGCGCAGCGGGCGATATGGATTGTTCTCCACCATAAACGACTGAGCGAAGTCCGCCGAGGTCGTGACGTAGAACGTGTGAAAGACCGTAGCGGCGGAAGAACTGGTCTTCACCGGCACCCGCAGGTCGGATAGCGGTCCGCCAGAGTACCTGACAATTATCGAACCGGTGTCCAGCATCACGCCGAGGCCTGCCGGGACCTGAGTCAGCAGTTGTGCCCTGAACTCGACCGTGCGGGTACCCAGCGGCGGCAGCCCAAAGTCCGAGAAACGAAGCACCATGACGCTGTCGCGTAGATCGGCCGTCGAGACAAGAAGGCCATTTTCGTAAAAACCGGTAAGCGTCTGATCAACCAAACCGTCAAGTATAACTCCGCGACCGGATGAGGTACCCCAACCGAGCGAAATCGTATCAAGTCTGGCGGCAGTGATACTCGAGGCTCCTCGATTAGTGAACGTCAGATCGAAAAACGCCAGCGAAGTACCTTCCGTGGCCGGCACGGTGAGAACGTTCTGAGATTCCACCAATACGCTGGCGTTGGCCGAAACAACCTGAATCGTATATGTGAAACTCGTGTCCCTGATTTGTGCCGGTTGCCCGGTATTCAGATCGAGAGGCACACTCGTTAGTGAGAAAGTTAGTTCGACCGTGGTATCCTGGGACGGCGCCAGCAGCGTGAAAGACACCGGACTCAGCACGCTGATATCCCCGACCGTGTCGACTAACCCAAGATTCATGCCGTGGGTAGACAACACGTACGATCCCTTGGAGACATCGGCATGACCGAAATTCGTGAGCGACACTGTCAGACTGAACGTTTCCCCGACACCGATAAATCCGCCCGCCCCACCGAAGACCGTATAACTCAGGGCCAGCGAGGCCGGCGTCTGGATCGTCACGAGGGCGATATTGTCGATCGGGGGAAGCCGGTGAATATCCTCCGAGACAATATCTACGCGAAACACCTCGACCGCGTTCTCTCGAGTGGAGGCAGTAACGTCGAAAAACGCCTGCACAGTGTCGAGCGGGTCGATGGAGGGTATGGTGAGAAGCGGTGTGAACGTCGACGACCCGTCCGAAGTCAGCCGCAGTTGGATCGCTCCCGTACGAGCATCGGCGACATTTGCGATTGAACAACTGATTTGAAATTTCTGCCCGGTATTTACCCTCGGCTGGTTGGGCGCCACGGCATCCACCCGAATCACTTGAACCACCGGCAACGCACTTACCGGAATCGTCTCGCCGCCGAATGAAGTACTGAAACTCAGGTAATTGGCGGACCCGGGATGGCGGTAGTTGAGCACAGCAGACACCGTGAGATTTTTGCCGAGCTGCGATGCCGGGACGAAGATTGCCTCAGCCTGAAGCTGATTTGATCCCGGATGCAGCAGGCTGTCGGGTGTGCCCATATTTACGGTGGCTGAGAAGCCCGAACCGCTCACCGTCAGCAAGGCACTGCCGGGTCGAATCTCCACCGGCGAAGTTGCATTGAGGGTCAGATTGAATGAAAACGCTACTTCGGCGCCTGCCGCGGCTGTCGAAGGCGTCAGGGAACTGACAGAATATGCAACAGCCTCTCGCGGCAGCACGTACAGTGAATCCGGATACGAATTCTGAAGCGTGAGAATACTGCTCCCCGAAAACAGGCGGTAATTCAACTTCACTGCGTACCACCCCGGCTGCAGGCCGGCAGTCGTGTCGACGCGAGCAGACAGGTTCTGATAGTTTATGATGCCGCCCTGAAAACTGCTGTACGCTGGGGTTCCAGAGAAGATAGTCGTCAGCGGCGGCTGACCGACTGCCGAGGCCAGTTGAACCGTAAGGGCGGTACTGTCTGCAGGTCCACTGAAACTCGCTGAATTGACAGTGAAGGAAATTGGAAAATCAACTCCCGCGTAGACCAAGTGTGGCGCGAATGATCCCGGCGATATCGTAAGCGTTACCGGTGATGCTATCGTCACCGGGACTCTGAGCGGCGTCGCG
>DATKJY010000214.1:0-3720 GCA_035543175.1 Candidatus Acidiferrum sp. | reverse complement strand
GCGACGTCGTGCTGGCCTTACGGCAAGTGGAGGACCCGCACCGCTTCGGAATTGCCGAGATCAGAGATGGCTCGATTATCAATCTGGAAGAAAAGCCCGCCAATCCCAAAACGAATCTCGCAGTTATTGGCCTGTACTATTTTCGAGATTCGCGACGAATCGCGCACGCGCTTCAGAATCATCTGGCATCGGGACGGATGACGCGGGGTGAGATTCAGTTCACTGACGCCCTGCAGGCGATGATTGAAGGTGGAACCCGCATCGTCCCGTTTGAAGTGAACGAATGGTACGATTGCGGCAAGAAAGAGACAATTCTGGCGACCAATCGCCATCTCCTGAGCAACCAGAAACATCAGCGGGCGCTGGAAGGTAACACGATCATCCCGCCGGTATTTGTAGCCGATAGCGCTGTCATCAGACATTCGGTGCTGGGGCCGTACGTTTCCGTATCCGAAGGCGCAGTGGTCGAATACTCGATTCTCAAAGACACAATTGTGGGGCCGCACGCCAAGATACATGGCGTCGTGCTGGAGGATTCGCTGCTTGGGCATCACGTCACGGTCAAAGGAACCGGCAAGCGACTCAACATCGGTGACTCATCCGAGATCATCATCACCTGATACTCATGATTATTCACGCCATTTGGAACATAAGGAGCTAAAGTAATGACACGGAGGAGCTTCCTCTTCACTTCAGAATCTGTCACCGAGGGACACCCGGACAAGCTGGCCGATCAGATTTCCGACGGCGTTCTCGACGAGGTGCTTCGCCAGGACAAGCACGGCCGCGTCGCCTGCGAGACGTTTGTGACGGTCGGTTTGGTCATTGTCGGTGGCGAGATCACTACGACCGGTTACGCCGACATCCACGCCCTGGTGCGAAATATCATAAGAGAAATAGGCTATACGCGTCCGGAGCACGGCTTCACGTACAGCACCTGCGCTATATTGAATACGATCGGATCGCAGTCGCCGGACATTGCCCAAGGCGTCGATACCGGTGGCGCAGGGGACCAGGGCCTTATGTCCGGATACGCCTGCCGCGAGACCAAAGAGCTCATGCCGATGCCCATCATGCTGGCTCATAAGCTGACGCGTCGGCTGGCCGAGGTGCGCAAGAAAAATGTCCTCAAGTATCTCGGACCGGACGGCAAATCGCAGGTAACGCTGCAATACGAAGACGGTATCCCCGTTCGGGCGGATGCGATCGTAATCTCAACCCAGCACAGCGAAGATATTCTCGATAGGTCGGGAAAGAAAATTACGAAACGCTCGGTTGATGAGATAATCGACAAGGTCGTGATGCCTGTCATACCGAAGAAGATGATTGACAGCCGCACGAAATTCTATGTGAACCCCACCGGCAAGTTTGTTATTGGTGGGCCGCAGTGCGATACCGGGATGACCGGTCGAAAGATTATTGTCGATACCTACGGCGGTATGGCGTCGCACGGTGGTGGCGCGTTTTCCGGCAAGGATCCGACGAAAGTAGATCGCTCGGCTAGCTATATGGCGCGTTACATTTCAAAGAACGTCGTGGCCAGCGGCCTGGCCGACAAGTGCACGCTGCAGCTGGCGTATGCCATCGGCGTAGCTCAGCCCGTATCGATGATGGTGTTCACGGATAATACCAACAAAGTGCCGGAAGCCAGAATCGTCCAGTTGATCAAAAAGCATTTCGATTTGACTCCTCGTGGTATTATCAAATCGCTCAACCTCCTGCGGCCTATCTACCGTAAGACGGCGGCCTACGGACACTTCGGCCGGAACGAGAAAGATTTCACCTGGGAGCGCACTGACAAGGCCGCGGCGCTCGCGAAGGATGCGTGATAACCATGGCTATACCGCACGACATACGAAATATCAAGCTGGTAGCCGAGGGGAAAAGGAAAATTGAATGGGCCGAGCGGAGCATGCCGGTACTTCGGCTCATCCGCGAGCGCTTCACGAAGGAGAAACCCCTTAAAGGGATTACCATTGCCGCTTGCCTGCATGTGACGACTGAGACGGCCAACCTGATGCGCACACTGCATGCTGGTGGAGCCCGACTTGCGCTCTGTGCTTCGAATCCGCTCTCCACGCAGGATGAAGTGGCTGCGGCACTAGTGGGCGAGTACGGACTATCAGTCTTTGCCATCCACGGCGAAGATCACAAGACGTACTACAAGCATATTCGGCAATGCCTTGATTTCAAGCCGCACGTCACGATGGACGACGGCGCCGATCTGGTCTCTACGCTTCACACGGAACGCAAGGACCTGGCCGACCGAATCATGGCGGGCACTGAAGAGACCACCACGGGCGTAATACGCCTTAAAGCGATGGAGCGCGACAGCGCGCTTCTTTTCCCGGTCATCGCCGTAAATGAGTCGAAGACGAAGCATTTCTTCGACAATCGCTACGGCACGGGTCAATCGACCCTGGATGGCGTCATCCGCGCGACTAATATGCTGATAGCCGGGTCGACCGTCGTGATTGCAGGATACGGCTGGTGTGGACGCGGGGTAGCCTCACGGGCGAAGGGTCTGGGCGCGAATGTGATTGTGACTGAGATTGATCATGTTAAGGCAATCGAGGCGGTGATGGATGGCTTTCAGGTGATGCCGATGGCGAAAGCGGCGCCGCTTGGTGATCTGTTCATCACGGTCACCGGCGATATCAATGTCATTCGTCTGGAGCATGTGCGCCGGATGAAAGATGGTGCGATCGTCTGCAACTCAGGGCACTTCAACGCCGAGATCGATGTGAAGGCACTCGCGAAAGCAGCCACACGTCGTCGCATGGTGCGTCCGAATGTTGAGGAGTTCATAATCGCGAAGAAGCGCGTTCATATTCTGGCCGAAGGTCGCTTGATCAACCTTGCCGCCGCCGAGGGGCATCCGGCGATGGTGATGGATATGTCGTTTGCCAACCAGGCGCTGGCGGCGGAATACGTGGTTCGCAATCACACGAAGCTCCTTCATCGCGTCTATGTAGTACCGGAGAAGATCGATCAGGCGATAGCGGCGCTGAAGCTGAAGTCGATGGGAACCTCGATTGACAAGCTGACCCCGGAGCAGGTGAAGTATTTGAGTTCGTGGGAGATGGGGACGTAAGGGGCACGTCCAGTTAGATTGAAACGGCACCGGGCGGTCGATCTGCCCGGTGTGCATCGCGGGGAGAATTATCATGTTAGTCGCACGATTTTGTCTCTGGGCGCTTCTTGAGTTGCCGGATTCGTTTGCCAACTCCGATCCGCCGCCTCAAGGCGATTGTCCAAGGAAGAATCTTCGGACTCGCTTCATTAGAAAGCGAACTCAAACTACGTATTGAGGTCATTGCGAGGAGGGCGTTTGACACCGGCAAACGCCCGACGAAGCAATCTCAATTTCTCGATGGATAAAATTGCACACATATACATCATGACCAACCGAGGCAATCGCGTACTGTACACGGGCGTGACCAGCGACCTGCTTAAGTGCGCGTATCAACATCGACATGGCACTGTTCCCGGATTCACCTCGCGGTACAGAACCCACAAGCTGGTCTACTTCGAGGTTTGCGGTGATATCAGACATGCCATATTACGGGAGAAGCAGATTAAGGGTGGGTCGAGAGCCGATAAAATTGCGTTGATCGAGAAGATCAATCCAGATTGGAGGGATCTGGCGGATGATTTCTATTAATGATAGATAGAGATTGCTTCGTCGCGCGAGCGAGGGGCTGGGAGCTCCTCGCAATG
>DATKJY010000213.1:0-4033 GCA_035543175.1 Candidatus Acidiferrum sp. | reverse complement strand
CTCCTTCAGATAGACTTCCATTCGCACATCAGAAATAAGCTGCGCGTAATACCGGTTAGTGGTTCCGGCCGCCAGCCAGAAGACATCGAACAGAAGGTACAAAAGCGTCAGCGACAAAAGCGATCCCAGCGCCGTCCCGGGATGACGGTACAGCGTCCGCCAGAGCTCCTTCAGCAGGTACCCGAACCGTGTCATACGAGTTTCCGATCCACAATGTTGTACCGCGTGCAGTTCGGGAATTCCTGCGGCGGCGGTTCCCAGGCCAGAATCAACATCGACACGCCAGAAAGTGACACTTTCGCCAGATACTCGCAGACCTGAAGGTAGGTTTTGGCGTCGAGACCGGCCGAGGGTTCATCGATGATTATAAGCGGTTGATTGGCAATCGACGCTCGCGCGATTTGCACAAGGGTATTTTCGACACGGGTCAGCGACGAAGGGTACTGATGCGATACCTTGAGAAGAGAGAATTCCGTGAGAATTTTCGTGAGGCGCTCTTTTTGCGATTTAGGTCGATCGCCGGTCACGACAAGCGGCAGCAGCACGTTTTCCGCCACGGTCAGCGTGGGCACCAGTCCAAACGGCCCGCCGACGCCGCCGATATGGCGACGAATTTTCCGGATTCTTCGGTTTCGGCCTTTGCGAATAGTCTCGCCGAACATCTCGACCGTCCCTTCGGCGGGAAATCGAAGGCCGACCAGAAGCTCGGCGATAGTTGTCTTCCCGGATCCCGGGGGACCGGTGATAACAGCCGATTGCCCCGGATCCAAGCGAAAATTCAGGCCGGTAAAAATGTAATCCCCACGGTCGGTCCGGGCGTGGACATCATGTAACTCGATTAAGGGCCAATTCATACAATTGCCTTTTATCTGACAGCGTCCGAACGATTTGACAATGAGCCGCCCGCCCCGTACCTTGCGGACGAAATATCGAAGCGAACGCCGCGTTCAATTGTACAAATGAGAAATAGAGCGGACAACCAAAAAAGCACTATGAAAACTGTACTGTACCTGCTGTTTTTTGCTGCCGTGCTGGCTTCGGCCGCAGGCGCTCAAGTTTTTGAGATCGTTCCCTACCCCATGACCGACAACATCACCGGGATTCAATTTCTCAATACCAACACCGGTTTTGCGGTTACGAGTGAAGGTCATTTTGCCCGAACCGTCAACGGCGCCAAAAGCTGGGTGGTGGACAATATTCCGCCCGGTGTCCCGCTGGAGGATCTCAGTTTCATCAATCGCGACACCGGTCTTTTGTGCGGGCGCGGCGGCACGATTTACCGCACTATCGACGCCGGCGCGACCTGGGAAAATCGGACGCTGAAGGATACGATGCCCTGGATTCTGAGCATTCGCCTTCTTGAGCACCAGGTTGCTTTAGCGGTCGGCATGACTCGGGAAGCAAGCAAGCCGCTAACCGGGGTCGTCTGGCGCAGCACCGACGGTGGCATGCATTGGGACGCGCAACCGTCGATGGGCCTCGGATATGGCGAACTGTTTGTCGAACCGGGCAAGCGGGTTTGCTTTCAATCCTTCGGCAAACTGAACTGCTCGACCGATGAAGGCAGAGTGTGGACGTCGGAAAAGACCGTCGAAGGAAAACCTGGCCGAGCGACCGCGTTTTTCGGCAAGACCGGCGTCATTGTCGGCAATAACGGCATGTGCGCATATTCCAACGACGGCGGCAAGACATGGGCGACAGTGACGGCCGACGATAATGTCCATTTCACGTCAGTCGTGCTCGCCAGCGAGAAGCTCGGCTATATGGCGGGCACCGGCGGGGCGATGTTCCGCACCGACGATGGCGGCAAGAGCTGGCAGAAAGTCATGCTTCCAGCGTCATTTGACGTTCACGCTATGTGCCTGATAGGCAGGACCCTTTATGCCGCCGGCAGCGGCGGGCACATGGTGCGAGCGACGGTCGGGGCACCTACGAGCACGACACCCACAAAAACGACCCCGACAAAAAACACAGGCGCCCAAAAGAAAACCCGCCCATAGGGGCGGGTTCCTATCAGCAACTTCTTCCGAGCGTCAATCTTTCATCGACGCGAGGAATTTCTCATTCGATTTCGTCTTCTTCATCCGGTCGATTAGGAACTCCATCGCCTCAATCGGGTTCATTTCGGCGAGGAATTTGCGAAGGATCCAGACTTTGTTCAGGATCTCCTCCGGCTGTAGCAGCTCTTCCTTACGGGTGGAAGACCGGTTAATATCCATGGCCGGGAATATACGGCGGTCGGCCAGGCGACGGTCCATCACCATTTCCATGTTGCCGGTGCCCTTAAACTCTTCGAAAATGACTTCGTCCATGCGCGAGCCGGTTTCGATAAGCGCGGTCGCGATGATCGTAAGCGAGCCGCCTTCCTCAATATTACGCGCGGCGCCGAAAAACCGTTTCGGCTTATGCAGAGCGTTGGAGTCGACACCGCCTGATAGGATTTTACCAGAGTGCGGCACGACCGCGTTGTGAGCGCGCGCCAGACGCGTAATAGAGTCCAGAAGGATGACGACGTCCTGCTTATGCTCGGTCAAGCGCTTGGCTTTCTCCAGCACCATATTAGCTACCTGCACGTGCCGCTCGGCCGGCTCGTCAAACGTCGAGGATATCACTTCGCCCTTGACCGAACGGCGCATGTCTGTCACTTCCTCCGGGCGTTCGTCGATTAAGAGCACGATCAGTTTGACCTTGGGGTGATTGGCGGTGATGGACTGGGCGATCTTCTGAAGGATGATCGTCTTACCGGCTTTCGGCGGCGAGGTAATCAGAGCGCGCTGGCCTTTGCCGATGGGGCACATCAGGTCAATTATGCGCGTCGTCAGCTCTTCTCCATTCACCTCGAGGTGGAAGGGATCGTTGGGATACAGCGGGGTAAGGTTGTCGAACAGCGTCTTGTGCTTGGCGACGTCCGGGTCCTCGTAGTTAACCGCCTCGATCTTCAAAAGCGCGAAATAGCGTTCATTCTCCTTGGGCGGCCGAACCTGGCCCGAAATCGTGTCGCCTGTCCGAAGATCGAACCGTTTGATCTGCGAAGGTGAGACATAGATGTCGTCCTGCCCCGGCAGATAGTTATAGTCAGGCGAGCGAAGAAATCCGTACCCTTCCTCCATAATCTCCAGCACGCCTTCGGCGAATATCATCCCATTGGCCGCTGTGGTCGAGGTGGCCTCCATCACTTTGTAGATGAGCTCGGATTTGCGAAGCCCGGAAACGCCCGGGATATCCAGGTCTTCGGCGATCTTCAAGAGCTCCGCGATGGTCTTGGATTTGAGTTCAACCAACTCCATATCGATACCTATTTATGTGTGAGGTTTGTTTTGCGCGATTTTGCCTTTGCCTTCACCGTACGCGGTTTGGGCGGCGGTTCATCCACCAGATCCTCGGTCGGCGCATCGCCCCAGAGTCGCTCCAGCGCGTAGAACCGTCGAGTCGGCTCGTAAAATATATGCACGACCACGTCGACATAATCCAGCAACACCCAGTTACCCTGCCCGACGCCTTCACGATGAAACGGCCGGTACCCGATTTCGAGCAACCCGTCGTCCACCGCGTCGGCAATCGCCCGCACGTGCACGTCTGCTTCGCCCGACGCAATCACGAAATAATCGCAGACGGTCGACAGCGACTTCAACTTGAGAATCTTTACATCAAAACCCTTCTTGGAAAGCGCCAGCCGGCCGGCCAGTCGCGCCAGTGCAAGCGAGGATAGCTTCTTCAAAATGCCTTCCGTTACCTCCTCAGGTGCTCTTTTTGTTGAGCTTAATCATGCCATAGTCCTCGCCCACGACCAGCGTGGCCGAGATAAGTCGATTATCGTGTTCCAGCGTCCGCGTCACCACGGTTGTGGGGTCGAGACCCAGCCGCTCGGCCAGAACGCGCGCACCGGAGTCATCGGACGTCCGTGCTATCACGAACGAAGTGGCGACTCGTGTGACATTCACATCCGCCGTGTCGACCACCCTGATTTCCAGGTCGCCGTCGGTGTAGCCTGACAAGCGCGACGCTATCAATGATCCGACGCCGCTTATGCCGC
>DATKJY010000212.1:0-3140 GCA_035543175.1 Candidatus Acidiferrum sp. | reverse complement strand
GCTTTATCTAAAGACGAATTTGCAAGATACTCTACGCAGCAGAAAATTCAATAACAATTAGATTCTTATACACCTCCCGGCCTGAGAAAGCCTCACAAGCAATATTCGCTTGCCGCGTTTATCTCTCACCAGTACAGCAACATAGCCAGTAATCACGAACAAAGTCAACAAAAAAGTACTTTATATGAAAAAGGGGTGGGCAATCGGCCCACCCCGCGATATTAACCCGGCGAATCGGCTTATGGGTGCGGGCCTCCGTTGAACAAATAATCGACCAGAAATGAGAGGTCGCCGATATCAATGGTGCCGTCGCCATTGACATCCCCGCCAGTCTGATCAGGCCTTGTGCCGCCAAAGAACAGGAAATCCACCAGCATAGAGAGGTCGCTGACATCGATGGTGCCGTCGCAGTTCACGTCGCCCCGGCTGCAGCCGCGAACCACGATCTTGCCCGGGATCCAGATCGGCCAGTAATTGCCCCAGATCGAGGTCATGTACGGATTTTTCACTCCCACTGTCAGCGTGTCGATCAGCACCACCGTATTCTTGGGCGCGGTTATCGGGACGTTGAATCTCAGATTCAGAATAATTCCGGTGTCGGCCGGCAGAACTTTGGTATCCACTCCCAGATTGTATGCCTTCATGTAAATGGCGTAGCTCTTGATGCTGGGCGCGAAGGCCGTGTATTGCACGTTGTAGAAGGAAGCAACTCGGGTCCCAGTTATGAAGAACGTATCCAGCGTGATGTTGGCGGTGTTGGCGATAGTGAAGGCGAACTGCATCTCCCTAATCGGCGATGTATTGTGCAGGCGAATCGGCACGATGACCTTGTTGCCGCGATCGACCATGACCGAGTCACCCTTGCACGTGTCTGCCCGCACCCAGAGGTAGTTCCGGAGCGGTTCTTCGCCGTTCCCGTGCGGTTCGGTGATCTTGAGATCAACCGTGTACACGCCATTCGGACCGGGCGCGGTATAGGTGTGCGAGGGATTCTGCGAAGTCGAGGCACCACCGTCACCAAAACTCCAGTTCCACGTGGTCGGCGCATTGGGGGACTGATCCGCAAACTGGACTGTGAACGGCACGTTGCCGGATGTAGTATCAGCCGTGAACTTGGCGTTGGCCAGGTTCAAAAGCGATTTGTAGGCATTCACGCGACCGTTGCCAAGATCGCCGACATGCGACGGATTGGTGCCATCGATGTTGTCGGCATTGATAAACAGTACGCTGTCCACCTGTGCTCTCGTCAGTGACGGCATCATTGAGCGAATCAAGGCGTTGACGCCGCAGATGAACGGCGCGGCCATTGAGGTACCGTCAAGAATCGCAGTGGTCGGCGTGTACATATTCGAATACGTGGAGAGAATGGAGACGCCGGGCGCGCAGATATCGATCCACGAGCCATAGTTAGAGAATGACGCCAGCCGATCCGAAGCATCGGTGGCAGCCACCGACGTGACGCCAAACCGGTTGTCCTCCCAGCCGGGCGTGGACACCGCGTCATTACCGGCCGCGTGAACGTAGGAAACGCCGTGCGCGATGGCGTTGTCGATCGCAGCGGCAAGGGCCGAGCTGTAGCCGCCGCCGCCGAAACTGGAGTTGATGACGCTGGCTCCCATCTGGACGGCGTAATTGGCGGCCGCAGCCGCGTCATCAGAATTGATATATCCTTTGCCGTCGGAGCCGGTGCCGCCCGCGCGGCAACACATGATGCGAACGCCTCCAAATGAGCGCGAGCCGCCGAACCAGCCGCCCGCGATGCCGGTGACGTTAAGATTGTTGTTGGTCATGGCAGCCACGATGCCGGAACAGTGCGTGCCGTGACCGTTGAAGTCGGCCGGATCGGGATCGCGCGTGGTGCAATCTTCGCCGGGGTAACAACTGCCGATACCCGAGTAGAAATCGTAGCCGATGAGATCGTCGACAATCCCGTTGCCGTCATCGTCGATGCCATTGAGATCGTCCGGATCCATCACAACGCCGTCGTGGTCGAGATCTTCGCCGGGATTCACCCAGATGTTGCCGTTGAGGTCAGAGTGCTTATAGAGCACGCCGGTATCGATGATGGCCACTTTGACTGAATCCGATCCGGTGTCCTGACCCCAGGCCAGAGAGACCTGCGCGACAGTGGACTTCATGTGCCACTGGCTGGTCCATTGGGGATCGTTGGGGTTGGCCTGTGGTTCAGCAGCGACCGGATACGCCCAGACCGGTTCGGCCACGCGTACGTGCGGATTTTGCATCAACTGATTGATCACCGACTGTATGTCGAGGCTGTCGGGAAAAGTCAATTCGTGGAAACGGGTCAGGTCTTTCAACCCGGAATTGACAGCCGGCCTTTGGGCGTTGATGAAAATCGGTCTCGCCTCGGAGACCTGCACGTTCTCGAGAATCCTGTCGAGAGACGGGACGCCATAGGCGACTCGACCGAATCCCTTAGCCAAACGACTGACATCAACATCATCTTCAAACTGAACCGAGACCCTGCCGGGGATCATTCTGGGCTGAGTCGGCCCCTGACCAGAATACACCCGAGCGGTAACCGAAACACCTGAAAGCAGAACAATTCCCACTATCAGCAGTCCACAGCAAGCCCTTAACCAATGTTTCATCGCACATTTCTCCAGCAATCGCCAATGACCGGTGCTCTTTATCTTTACATTAATAACGACAAACGCAGGCAGATATTTAGCGCCCCCAAAACCGTTTCCGGTTGAGAGGGGCAACCGTCAAAACTCATGATATGACCGCTTGTAACCGGTTTTCCGGAAACCAAGGTGAGGGTATCGGCCGTGACGGTCGCCCGCGCAGATTTCTGGGGTGCGTTCCGTCTGCGTCCATTCAATGACTAATATAGTACGTACCATTCCATTTTACAAGCAAAAAGAAGCCACCCCCGGCGCTCCGGGGGTGGCCAGAAGATCACTTCGTCTACCCGATCACGGGCACGAAGGAAGGGCGACGCTGTTGAACAGGAAGTCAATCAGCGCCTGAAGGTCTGAAATGTCAACCGAGGCGGACTTGTCAACATCCTGCTCCTGGAAGCACGTCCCAGGGAACGGCAGGCTGTTGAACAGGTAGTCCACCATCGCCGACAGATCCGAAATATCCACGCTGCCGCTGGCGTCGACGTCACCCGT
>DATKJY010000211.1:0-6146 GCA_035543175.1 Candidatus Acidiferrum sp. | reverse complement strand
TACAATATTCAGCGGCATTATTATTTATCGCTGTTGCCGAGCGCGACGCCGTTTGCGCGCAATGCGCTGTTTGCCGGGATGTTTCCGGAGGATATCAACCGGATGTACCCTGAGAATTATCAGGTGCAGGACGAAGGGTCCCTCAATCGCATGGAAGACCGGTTTATGTCGGACAATCTCGTGCGAAACGGTTTGCGGTTGGAGAAGCAGTTCCGGTATGTGAAGATCTATAACAACACCGAAGGTGACGAGCTGGCACGCAGGGTATCCGACTTCTTTGACAGCCAAATAGTCACGATGGTGTTCAATTTTCTGGATATCCTGGCGCACGGGCGATCGAATAACGTCATTTTGAAAGAGATTGCGGGCACGGAGGCGGCGTTCCGGTCACTGATGAGAAGCTGGTTTGTACATTCACCGCTCTTTTCGATCCTCAAATCGTTCGCCAAGCGGGATTTCACGGTCGTGATCACGTCGGACCACGGCTCGGTCCTCTGTCAGCGAGGGACGGTGGCGCATGGGCGAAGGGCGACCTCGACCAATCTCCGCTACAAATACGGCGACAATCTGAACTCGAATACGAAGGAATCCATCCTGATCAAGAAGCCGGAGCAGTGGCGGCTGCCGTCGTTTACGCTGGCCACTACATATATACTGGCGAAAGAGGATTTCTATTTCGTCTATCCGAACAACTATAACGAGATGGTTCGGCAGTTCCAGAATTCGTTTCAGCACGGCGGGATATCGCTCGATGAGATGATTGTGCCGCTGGCCGTGCTCAATCCGAAATGACCTTGTGGTGAGCATACTGAGTATTACTTCCCATTCCGAGGATGAGACTCTGGCGCTGGGCAAACGCCTGGCCGGCTCGTTTTCGCCAGGTGACGTTATCGTGCTGACCGGGCCGCTCGGTTCCGGGAAAACGGTATTCGTGCGTGGAATTGCGCTCGGAAGAGGATTCGGTGAGGACGCGGTAACATCGCCGTCGTTCGGGTTTGTCAACGAGTATGTCGGCAAGTCGCCGATGTACCATTTCGACCTGTACCGCCTCAGGGATGTCGCCGAATTGTATGAAATCGGGTGGGACGAATATCTCGAGCGCGACGGTATTGTCGTGGTAGAGTGGGGCGAACGAGCTGACGGGCTGTTGCCGGCTCGCTACTATCTTATCGAATTTGGAATCACCGGGGATGAGACGCGCGAAATCAAGATATCGCTGGTGACGACATGACCGAGAATCGATATCACAATTTGCTGGCGATTGAAACATCGACACTGTCGCTCAAGTTGGCGCTCAGTTTCGGCGAGGATCGGTTGGTAAAATCAGAAGAGGTAGTGGATCGTTCGCATGGCCAATTGCTTTTGAAGAAGATCAACGAGTTGTTCGGCTCGGCGAGTTTGCAGAAGCAGGATCTTGAGGGCATTGTTGTGTCGGTAGGGCCGGGGTCGTTTACCGGGCTTCGGATCGGACTGGCTGCTGCCAAAGGGATGGCGGTGGCGCTGAAAATACCGATAGCGTCAGTGAACCTGTTCGAAATAGCGGCATATCGCCTGCATGAAGTTCGAGAACCTGTGCACGTGTATGTGGCCCTGAAGCGAGATGAATACGTGACGGCGTTGATTCAGGAAGGGGCGGTAGTGGGGGGAACGATGCGCACGATCTTCCTCGCCGCAATGCAATCATCAGAGCCTGACGGATTTGCCGCCGGCGTCGGGTTTGACATTCGTGACGCGCTGCCATCGGCGAATGCGCCGGACAATCGATACCAGATACGATTTGACGCCACGGATGTCCTGGCGGTGGGGAGAGCGAAACTCCAATCAGACCATCACGCCGATCTCGCTTTGCTTGAGCCGCTGTATCTTCAGAAGTCACAGGCGGAGATTCGCTTTGACCAGCGACACCAAAAAGCCTGAGCTTGAAGTCAGAATTCGCGCGGCGACGCGAAAGGATATCGATGTGATCGTGTCGCTCGAAAAAGGAATATTCCCCGATCCATGGCCGCGGGTGGCGTTCGAAGAGCAGTTGCGCGGGCCGCAATGGGGCGCGATTGTCGCCGAATATAACGGGCGCGTAATCGGTTACGCGTGCTATCTCGTTGTGGAGCGGGAATCGCACCTGACCAATATCGCGGTCGATCCGGGGCACCGGAGAAAATCAGTTGCCAAGCGTCTGCTGGAACGTATCTTAGCCATCGTAAACGAGAGCCAGTGTGAGATGCTGTTGCTCGAAGTCCGGCCATCCAATCATGCGGCGATTACGTTTTATCAGTCGTACGGATTCGAGTTGCTGTATCGACGGCCTAACTACTACCGCCGTCCGATCGAAGATGCGCTGGTGATGGTGCGCCATCTGATCGACGGTTGAGGGACGGACTAACCTATGGAATGGTTTCGTAAGGCCAAATCCGGTCTCGTACCGCAGGAGAGACGAAACATCCCCGAAGGACTCTGGACCAAGTGCCAGTCCTGCGGCGAGATTGTGTATACGAAAAAGATGGAAGAGCTCTTGTGGGTCTGCCCCAAGTGCAATTTCCATTTCCGCATTTCCAGTCGCAAGTATGTCGACATGCTCCTCGACGGTGGCCGGCTGGAGCAGTATGACGACAATCTCCTCTCTTCCGACCCGCTTCGGTTCAAGGATTCAAAGAAGTATCCGGACCGTCTGAAGGCTGCTCAGGAGAAAGCCGACAGTGTCGAGGGGGTCATCAGCGGGATCGGGGAGATTGACGGGATAAGCGTCTCATTTGCCATCATGGATTTCACGTTCATCGGTGGGTCGATGGGTTCGGTTGTCGGGGAGAAGATGGCACGGGCGATCGAACGGGCGATTGAACGCAACCTGCCGCTCATTATCGTGTCGTGTTCGGGCGGAGCGCGGATGCAGGAAGGGATTCTGTCTCTGATGCAGATGGCGAAAACATCGGCGTTGTTAGCCGTGCTGGCACAGAAGAAAGTTCCATTCATATCGGTGCTGACGAACCCAACCACGGCCGGCGTGATGGCATCGTACGCATCGCTGGGTGATGTGATAATAGCGGAACCGAGAGCGCTTTTGGGATTTGCCGGACCTCGGGTCATTCAGCAGACCATCGGGCAGGACCTTCCAGAAGGATTCCAGTCCTCGGAATTTTTCCAGGACAAGGGATTTCTCGACGCCATTGTAGAGCGCAAGGATCTACGGGATACG
Organism: Candidatus Acidiferrum sp.; assembly: GCA_035543175.1. Lineage (GTDB taxonomy): Bacteria > Zixibacteria > MSB-5A5 > GN15 > FEB-12 > DATKJY01. The sequence continues at coordinate 2,956 of DATKJY010000211.1, read as the reverse complement.
GTCGTCAAGCTGCTTCACTATTTCTGGAGAGCGTGATGCGTCGCCACACCTACGCTCAAGCTGAGCATTTTATCCTTACGCGCGAGTTTTTCGGCATGAAACTCGGTCTGGAGAATATCACTGAGTTCGTGGCGTCGCTGGGAAATCCGCAATATCGATACAAGACTATTCATGTCGCGGGGACCAACGGCAAGGGGTCGACTTCGGCTATGCTCGAAGCGATGCTTCGGGCGCAAGGTTATAAGACTGGCTTGTATACGTCGCCGCATCTGGTAGACTTCCGCGAGCGGATCAAGGTGAATGGCGAGAAGATCACCCGCGGCGCGATCACGAGTTTTGTCGACCGGCACCGTGCGGAGCTGGTAAAAAAAAAGTCTCCTTCTTTGAGCTGGTGACGGCTCTCGCGTTTGATTATTTCGCGCGCTGCGATGTTGACATTGCCGTCATAGAGGTCGGACTGGGGGGTAGGCTTGACGCGACTAACATCCTTCATCCTGAATTGACAATCATCACGGACATCAGTTACGATCACGTGGAGATATTGGGAACGACTTTGCGAAAGATTGCCCGCGAGAAAGCTGGGATCATACGGAGTGGGGTTCCGAACTTAATCGGACAATTGCCGAACGAGGCGGAGAATGTTATTCGGGAGACCTGCCGGAGCCGGAGGGCGCCGCTGTTTCGACTTACTCGGTCGGCGTACAGGATTCATCGCAGGGAGCTACAGCTTGATTTTCATTCGCCACAGCTATCGATTGAGAATCTGGCGCCGGCGTTGATTGGGATTCACCAGTTGCGAAACTGCGCGCTGGCGCTTCAGGCAGCAAGCCTGCTCAGAGAGCAAAGGCTGAAATTGAGCGCGTCGGCGATTAAGCGGGGAATTGAGACTACATCATGGCCGGGGCGGTTTCAGTTGATGCGATTGTTCGGAGGTCCGCAGATTGTGCTCGATGTCGGTCACAATACCGGAGGGGTGGCGGCGTTCGCGGAGTCATTTCGTCTGAAATTTAAGGGTCGAAAGGCGAACATGATAGTCGGCTTTGTGCAGCGGAAACGGCACCAGGAGATGTTTGATGCGCTGGCCGATATCGCGCAATCGCACACGCTGGTCCCGCTTAAGACAAAACGGTCCGCGAACGTCAGGGAGCTGCTCGCCACGATTGACTGGCGGGGGGTTCCGGTGACGCGAGGGAGCAATGTGTCGGCGGCTTACGAGAGGCTGGCGGAGTCGTCATCGAAAGACGATATTATTGTTATAATTGGGTCGCATTATCTGGTGGGCGAATTCTTGCAGAGTCACGGTCGGAAATAATGGCAGAGAAAGCACGTAAACGACCCGGGCAAACGCGGCCGCGTCGATTAGTCAAACCCGTAGCCAAGGCGGTTCCGGTGCAGGATGATTCGGTCGAGCTGCTCAAGAAGGAGCTTGAGGATAAATTGGGTCTGCTCACCGAAGCGAACCGACAGCTCAAGCGAAAGATATTCGACCTGTACACCATTTTCGAGATCAGCCGGAATTTCAACTCCGTCCTCAAATATCAAAACCTTCTTGATACGTTCATTTTCACCTGTCTTGGCCAGATCGGCGCCTTGAAGGCCGCTATCTTTCTCAAGCAGGAGGGTCGGACGGATCGATTCCACATGGTGCAGAGCAAGGGATCGGGGTCGTTTCCGGCGCCGGAAGAGTTCTTTAGGGCGGATTCGAAGCTGTCGGCGTATTTGACGCGACTCAACCGACCATCGATGACCGCGGACCTGCTCAACGAATTGTCCACGCTCGAAGATATCAGGATTCTCCAGCATTTTCATCCGGGGATTATCGTGCCGATCATCTATCAGACGCGGTTGATCGGGATATTCGCATTGGCCGAGAAGATGTCGGGGCGGGAGTTCCAGATGGACGATATCGAATTTCTCTCGATTCTCGGCAACCAGATTGCGGTGGCCATCGAAAACGCCCGGCTCTACGAAGAAGAGCGGATGGCGACTCAGCAGTTGCGAATCGCGCAGGCACAGCTAATTCAATCCGAGAAGCTGGCGGCGTTGGGGGAGATGTCGGCCAAAGTCGCGCATGAAGTGAATAACCCGCTGGGGATCATCAAGAATTATCTGCTGCTCATCAAGAGGGGGCAACAGCCGGACACGGAGCCAAACAAATACACCGGGATTGTCGAGCAGGAGATAGATCGAATTGCGGGAATCGTGCGGCAGCTGCTGGAGTTTCACCGGTTGCAGCCATTGCCGTTCGAAAAGCTCTATATCAAAGATGTGATTGAGAATGTGCTGACGTTTACCGAGCGGCTTTTGACCTCCAATCTCATTAAAGTGACGGCCGATGTCTGCCCTGATTGTCCGCCGATCATGGGGGACGCGCAGAATCTGAAACAGGTGTTTCTTAATCTTATTATCAACGCGCGCGACGCGATGCCGGATGGGGGCTCGCTCGCGATAAAGGTCAGGCCGAATGGAGATGAGTTGACCGTCGAAGTTGCGGATTCAGGGCCGGGGATTTCGCCGGAGATTATCCCCAGGATTTTCGATCCGTTTTTCACGACCAAAGAGCCTGGGCAAGGGACAGGGCTGGGACTTTCGGTCTGTTATGGGGTAATAAAAAGTCACGGCGGGTCGATTACATTCAGGAATACCCATCCGGGCGGGTGTTTTGTGATACGGCTGCCCGTGGCCGGGAAAGAAAAAACGCATGAATCCCGTGACTGAGAAGATTGTCATTATCGACGACGAGCAGCGGATGTGCGATTCGCTGACGGCGCTTCTGGAGGCCGACGGCTATCGGGCGATCAGTTTCCAGAGGCCTTCGCTTGCGCTTGAGGCGATTCGGGCCGAGAAGGTCGATCTGGTCATCACGGATATCAAGATGCCGGAGATGGATGGGCTGGAGATTCTCCGCTCGGTCAAGCAGATTGACGAAGGGATTCCGGTCATATTGATGACGGCA
>DATKJY010000210.1:0-10943 GCA_035543175.1 Candidatus Acidiferrum sp. | reverse complement strand
ACTTGAATAACACAATCCGATCGAGCTTCAGCGGTATCGGATCCAATCGATAGGACCGAATGAAATTGGTCAGACTGGCAAGGTCTCTGCCGTCTTTAACCCGCCCAAGAGTAAGATGCGCTTTGAACGGTTTCCTATCCGGCTCAAAGCCCAGCTCTCGCACGGACCCCTCGATTCTATTGGCGAGCTCAGCCAGAAGATCGGCCTTCTCCTGCAGCCCCACCCAAATGACATTCGGGCGATTTAGATTCGGAAAGACGCAAAGACGATCGATTTGCGAGGAGACGGTTCCGAATTGCGCGGCGTGGCGATCGATGACTTCGCGAATACCGAGGACCTTCGACTCATCGGTGTCCCCAAGAAAACGAAGCGTCATATGGATGTTTTTGGGCGCTACCCAGCGTACCGCACCCCCCTTTTGTTTGAGGAGAAGTATGATCTTCCCGAGCTGCTCGTCCACCGTTTGGTCAAGCGGCAGCGCAATGAACAAGCGCATCATTGAATATCCAGAATTTCGCGCCGCAGTAACTCCAGCGCCGTGTAGACCGATCGGGAGCGATTGTACTCACGATTGGTGCCGAGATGAAATTCGCGAGCGTAGGCATCCCGCGCCGATGCCAACCCCGTGAAAATCGTGCCGATCGGCTTGGCGTCGGTGCCGCCGTCCGGACCGGCAATTCCGGTGACCGACAGCGCATAATCGCTGTTGAGCAACCTGCGTACGCCGACTGCCATGGCGACAGCACATTCTCTCGACACCGCGCCATGTTCGGCTATGATCTTCTCGTCCACGCCAAGGACCTGAATTTTCACGTCGTTGGCATACGCCAGCACGCCGCCTACAAAATACCGCGACGAACCAGGTACCGAGGTGATCGCCATTCCAAGTTGCCCGCCGGTGCAGGACTCTGCGACAGCCAGCGTCTTGTCGTTGTCGACCAGAAGCTGCCCGACAATCCCTTCGAGCGTATCGTCATCGTATCCGTAAATATACCGCCCGCACACCGATTCCAGATAACGCTGAAGCGTCAGTGCCTTTTGCTGAGCCTGCTCCTCGTCATCACCCTGGGCGAGAATTCTCAAATCCACGCCGCGCGGCGACGGCAGATACGCCAACCGGACGCCGGTCTCCAGCTTCAACGAGGGAACAATTAGCTCCGCCAATTTCGATTCGATTATGCCGGTCGTCCGGAGTTTTACGATTTTCATGGCCTGACCGGTCTTAAGACTCCTCAGGTATGGAACGACCTCATCGACTACAATCTGCTTCATCTCCATCGGCACGCCCGGCAGCGCAACGAATATGCGCCCATCCTCAGCGATACAAATGCCGACCGCCGAGCCGTACTTGTTGGGGAAAAATCGCGCACCCTGAGGCAACAGCGCCTGGTTCTGATTTATCGCCGGCATCTCGACACCGCGCGCGGTGTACCTTCGCTTAATCTCCTTAAGGATATCCTCGTGGAAAATCAGATTCCGCTTGAACACTTTCACGATGGCCCGTTTAGTGATATCATCGTCGGTCGGCCCCAAACCACCGGTACAGATGACGATCTGGCAACGCTTGATAGCCAGCCGAAACGCCTCCTCCATCCCTTCCATAGTATCCCCCACCGAAGTCTTGAATTTCACAGGGATGCCGATGTCGGTCATGCGTGCAGCGATAAACGAAGAATTAGTATCGACCGTGTGCCCGGTGACTATCTCATCGCCGATCGTGATGATTTCAGCTTCCATGACCCTTCAACTGCTCCAGCGACAATTCTACAACTTGGCAATCAGAAACACAATGATCGAGGTGACAATATTCGCCTGCGCCCCGGCCACGATATCATCCATGGTGACCCCCCATCCACGCGGCAGCTTTTCGCTCTGCGCGGCGGGCCACAGCTTGACGACATCAAAAAACCGGAACGCGATAAACGCAATAACGTACGCCGTCAGCGTATGCTCCATCCAGAGCACCGCGACACACATGCCGGCCCACTCATCGATCACAATCTTCTTGGAATCATGGCCGAGCATCTTCTCGGCTTCGGTGGCTGCCCAGACGGAGACTGCAAACACAATCAGAGTGACGATTGGCTGAACCACCGGATCATCGCCGAAAAACAGATACAGAAGAATCCAGGCCGGCACGGTACCGACTGTCCCGGAAACCCACGGCGAATACCCCGTGAACAAACCCGTGGCGATCAACTTGATAAAGAAATTCTTCATCTGCTCGCCTATTTCAAGACACTCTTTATCATGTAGAAGTACTTCACGACATAATCGATGCCGGTCCAGATCGTGACTGCCGCCGTGAGCCAGAGCAGCATATTAAACCAGAACAGATAATCGAACTGAAAAAACGGCAGCAGCCCGCTTCGGAAATAGCTCAGCGTGTCTATCAAACTGATATAACCCATCACCACACCCACCGCGCTCAACTGCAAAAACGTTTTCACTTTGGCCCACCAAGTCGGCGGTATGATTACACCCCGGTAAGCTGCCAGAAGTCGAAGTCCAGTGATGGAGAATTCCCTGCCGATAATAAGCACGGCCGGAAGCGGCGAGACATAATGCAGCGACACAAAAGAAACCAGCGCGCTGGACACCAGAATCTTGTCCGCCAAAGGGTCCATAAACTTGCCGAACCCGGTGATTACGTTGTACTTACGTGCAATAAATCCATCCGCCAGATCGGTCAGTGCGGCAATCACAAACAAGACCAATGCCGACATCCGGAGGTAATAATTGTCGGTCACGAAGAGTATCATGAAGACCGGCGCCAGGACGATGCGAAGAAGCGTGAGCTTGTTGGGAGTGTTCATCGACGGGCAAAGTACGCCAATCGCCAGGGGGAGTCAAATGCGAAAAGGCCGGCTGCGCAGTCATGCAACCGGCCGTCTTGCATGTATCAAGCAGTTCTATTTTCCGCCGCTATAAGTCGTGAGCACAGTGCTGCTGTCACCCACAATCCAGCCCCGGTGATCGCTTGCAAACGCGGTCTCAAACAGCCACGCCGGAGTCCCTGATTGCTGAACTTGCCAGGTAACTCCGCCGTTTTCCGTGTGAATGATCGTGCCGAGGTACCCTACCGCCCAGCCACTGGTAAGACTTGAGAAAGTCACTCCGCGAAGCTCATTGCTGGTCGGGCTGGTTTGCGGGGACCACGTCGTCCCGCCGTTTGCAGTGGCATAAATCAACCCGTCTTTGCCCACAATCCAGCCATGATTGGCATCGGCGAAGGTCACGCCCCAGAGATCGTTGTTCACGTTCAACCCGGTGCTATCCCAGTGTGCGCCACCGTCACTCGTATGAAGCATGACGCCGCCATTGCCGACCACCCAACCGTTACTGCTGTTGGTGAAGAACAGGCCGCCCAACGGAATCGAGGTCGGCACGATTTGCTTGGTCCATGTGGAGCCACCATCTATTGTTCTAATAACGATGCCGCTCCCCTGCCCCACACCCCACCCGGTGTCGGAGGTGACCAGCTGGACTTTCCAGAGTTTCGGTGAACCGTCGACCCACTGCTGCCCCCAGTGCGCTCCACCGTCGGTCGTCGTGAGCACGAGACCGCTGTCCGCTCGATAGCCGACAACACACCCGAACTGTGAATTGAGAAAATCGACCCCACCCAGCAGGCAGCCGTCATAAAGCGGATTCAGCAAATCCCAGTGCAGGCCGCCATCGATGGTCTCAAAAATCGCTCCCTGCGGCGAAGGGAAATTCGGCAAAAATCCAACCGCCCAGCCATGATTGGCATCGACAAATTTGACAGCCCGAAGGCTGTACTGCGGGTCGATCGGCTGTTGAACCCAGGGAGCAACTTTGAGAGAACACGCCACCGAAATAGGCGAATTAGCTGCGTCTTCGGAACTGAAGACGATGCTGTCGCCATATACGCCGCTCACAAGGCCAACTGCATCGACATTGACCGTAATCGTATCCGGAGCAAGGCCACTGGAGGGAGTGAAAGTCCAACGAGCCGATGACGCTAACCCGGAGAAGTGCAGAACGCCTCCCCCGACATTATTGACCACCAATAACTGGTCGGCGGGGAGCGGTCCGTTGGTCGCCATCCTGAAAAACAGTTTACGTGGTTCGACATCCATGGCGCCCAGAGCGGAAAATGTCACGATAATTCGCTGGGGCGAATTTTTGGCCGAAGCACATGTGACGACGATGGTATCGATATGAAGTCCCGCCAGTACACCCTGCGGAAGTACATCCACAACAATGCTGTCGGGCGCTTTTCCTGACGTAAAGGCCACCAGCCATTGCGATTTGAAAGAAACCGTGTACTGAAGCTCGCCGCTCCCGGCGTTAGTCACGAGCACATACTGTGTGGTCGCCTGAGTGCTGCCGCCGCCCGCGTTGGCAATGAAATGCAGGCTGTCGGACGAAAGATGAATAATCGGAGTCGACGGACCGATAGTCTTTTCACCGGAACAGGCAATTATGACCAACAGAAGCATTAACCCGGTTATCAATATCGCTTGTCTCATGAGTATCCTTCCTCTGGCCTTTAGAAGTATGGTACGGAACCGCTTATAAGAACGTTTCGCGGGGCGGCCTGTCAAAGGGAAAATACGGCCCGGAACAAAAAGAGCCGCAATTAGGTTGACATACACCCAAATAAGACGGATACATTGGACAGCTTATGACCTACGACCGACTCTTTGAGCCGCTTGAGCTCCCGCACGGGATTACACTGGCCAATCGAATCGTTATGGCCCCCATGACGACCGTTTCCGGCAATGCGGATGGCTCTTTTTCCGACGCTGAGATTTCGTACCTCGAACGACGCGCTTCGACCGGGATAGGTCTGGTCATGACCCCAGCCTGCTACTGCCACAAATCAGGACATTCCTTTGACCACCAGGTAGGCTGCCATAACGATTCGATGCTCGGCCGGCTGGCACGCTGCGCCGAAGCTATCAACCGCCACGGAGCGGCTTCTTTTCTCCAAATTCACCATGGCGGCAACGCGGCCAGGCAGATCTACACCGGTCGCCCGCCAATGGCGCCGTCGGCGGTACATAATCGGCGCGGAACTTCGGAAATGCCGATCCCGATGACCGAAGATGAGATCTGGATGATTATCGAAGCCTTCGGAAAAGCGGCCGGACGCGCTCGAAAGGCTGGATTCACCGGTGTCGAGATTCATGGTGCCAATTCCTACATCCTGCAGCAGTTCTTCTCACCGTATTCCAACAAACGGACAGACAAATGGGGCGGTGACCTCCGATGCGACCGCTGCGACCAGCACGAGCAACACACCGAGCTTGAGACCTGCCACCGTTTGACCAACCGGGCCCGGTTTGCCACGGAAGTAGTCAAAGCTGTACGAGGCGAGGTCGGCTCTGATTACCCGATCTGCTACCGCATCACACCGGAAGAGCCGGAGCCAGATGGTTACTCGGCGTACGATACGATAGAATTGCTTCGTCTGATCGTGCCGCTTGGGATTGACATAGTGCACGTATCGACTACTGAATATGGCGTACCCATTCACCATCATTATCCCGAAGGTACTCATCCGACCCTGTTGATTCGACGGGCATTGCCTCCCTCGATTCCGGTGATCGGCGTCGGTTCCGTGGTGCATCCCGACCGGGCCATGCGGATTCTCGACGACGGCATCAATCTGGTCGCGCTCGGGCGGGCTCTACTCATGGATCCGGATTGGCTGCCTAAGGCGAAGGAAGGCCGCATCGATAGCATTAAGAAGTCCCTCAGCACCGCCGACGAACGTTTTCAGCTCCTGATTCCGGAGCCCATGAAGGAATATGTCGTCGGAAGGTTACCTATATCGCCCGCTTGACAAACGGTTTTCACTTGCCGTAATTTCCGTCAGAAATAATATCGCAGATTATCCATTATCGCAGTTGAGATTGCGGTGGAGGAGACATGAGCAGGCGGGGCGGCTTTCGCATCACGGGGCAATTTACCTGGCCACTGGCGCTGGTGGTGGCCATTACTGCAATCGTCGTGTACTGGCTGACGGTCTGCCGGACGATAACCTGGTGGGAAAACTCCGAATATATCAGTGCCGCGGCCACGCTGGGCATTAATCACCCGCCGGGTTCGCTTCTTTCAACGGTCCTCGGCTGGTGTGCGCTCAAAATTTCCCCGTTGGCTTCACGAATCTTGACTCTTAACCTGTTCGCCGGCCTTCTGGCCGCCCTCACCTCGGGACTCGTGGCAGCTTTGGCGCTGCGGATTAGATTCAGCGCGTATCGCGATGAAATTCGCGCGAAGGACAGCGTACCACTTACACTGGCGACAATCGCAACCACCATTGCCGCATTGACGCTCACATTCGGCGAAACGCTCTGGAGTTACGCCGTCAAGTTTACACCCTACGTCCTCACCGCTCTATTTACCGCTTTGATTCTGTGGGCGATGTTGCGTTGGTGGGAGAATGCACGCCATCGCAACGCTGTCGGCTGGTTGTTTCTCATCGCGTTGCTGTTCGGTCTTGATTTCAGTGTCCACCGCACCAACTTGCTTCTGCTGCCCGGACTGCTTGTCTGGCTGTTGCTCGGCCGTGCCAGGGCTCTTAATTCGTTCAAGGCCTGGCTCTATGGTTTGATCGGTCTGGCAATAGGGTTGGCATTTCAACTGCTAATCATGCCGATTGCGAAATCTCATCCGATGTTCAATATGGGTGATCCAAGTACTTGGTCCCGTTTCTGGGAATATATTTCTCTCCAGCAGTACGGCGGCGGCTGGCTGGTAAACCTGTATCCACGTAAAGGTCCGTTTCTCAGCTATCAGGTGATGGATTATTTGAGAGTCTTCGCGGCCAACTACTGTTCCTTTACCGGACCCGCCGGCGTGCTTGGCTTCCTTCCAACCCTGCTCGGCCTGGTCGGCGTCGTGAGTATCTGGAGGCGCGATGCCCGACTCGCCATCGGACTGCTGGTTCTGTTTCTCCTAAGCAGCTTCGGCGCGATTGTCTATTTTAATGTACCGGCAGGATTCTTCCGTTCGATGGACCGCCACTATCTCCCTTCGCTGGTGGTTTTTGCGGTGTTCATCGCCTGCGGCGCCGGTGCTGTGCTGGCGTCGATACGGAATTTCTCAGGGCGCTATCGCTCGGAACTGGCGGCAGTAGCAATTCTAATTGTAGTTGGACTGCCGGCCTTGCAGCTTGCGCGCAATTTCCGTCACGTGGATATGTCGAAAAATACGTTCGCGCGCGACTATGCCTGCAACGTGTTTTCGGGACTCCCGCAGGATGCTGTCCTCATCACCGGCGGCGACAACGATACCTTTCCGCTGTGGTGTCTGCAGATGACTGAGGGTCTCCGGCCTGATGTCTCCGTGATCAACCTCGGGCTACTGAACACCCCGTGGTATGTCAAGCAATTGGTAGCCGCAAGGCCCGGCCTTCCGCTCGGTCTGACCGAAGATCAGGTGGATCAAGTGAGATTTAGTAAATGGACGGACACCACTGTAGCCATACCCATCTCCTTGGCGCCAAAACACTTTGCCCTGCCGGACAGCACGGTTCTGCCTGACTCGGTACGTATCAAAGTCCCGCCGGATATTCAGGGCACATATGCGACCGCCCACCTCCAGCTTCTGCTCCGTCTGTTGGAGCAGAACCGCTGGCAGCGACCGATTTTTCTCTCGATGGGCGTAGACCAAAACATGGCCCAGTGGCTCACACCGTACCTTCGAAATGAAGGATACGCCTCGCGTATAATACCGATCGCGTCCCCGTCATTGAACAGACAGATCTTAAGAGAGAATTTATTGACGAATTACGCCTACGATGGCTACGCCGACGCCAACATCTGGCTGGATGACGTGTCGCGACAGATGGCGTGGAATCTCTATCCGGCGGCGCTGACCCTGGCCGATGACCTCAGACAACAAGGTCAAGCCGACAGCTGCCGGATGATTGTTGAGAGAATAAAGACGCTGCTGCCGCCGGAAAGACTCACTCCGCCGGAGCAACTTCGACAGGGATTGGACTACGTCTGCGGCGGTAACGGACAGGCGCCTGCACCGGACCGGCACTGAGCGCTAATCGCTGCCACGGGCCTTCTGGAACTGCCCTGGAAAGTAACCGTTATAGGGTACACACTCGAGCCGGAACCTGAACCTGTGACGGAGCTGTCATGTCCCACTATCCCTATATCATTGTCGGCGGCGGCCTGACGGCCGATGCAGCCGTACGCGGTATTCGCCGCTTCGATGCCAATAGCACTATTGCTCTCTTCTCCTCGGAGTCGGTTCTCCCGTACAATCGCCCCCCACTCTCCAAAGCGCTCTGGAAAGGGGAACCCGAAGATGTCTTGTGGCGCAAAACCCCGACCGACAATGTCGATCTCAAATTGAAATCAACCGTCGTCTCGCTTAATTCCACCCGGAAGCACGTTACGACTGACAGTGGCGAAACCTATGGTTTCGACAGACTCCTGCTCGCGACCGGCGGCACGGTGCGAAAACTCCCGTATAACGCGCCCGGCATTGTCTACTTTCGCGATTTGAATGATTACCGCCTCATGCGACAGATTACTGAGAAACCGCGCAAAATTGCCGTAATCGGTGGCGGCTTTATCGGCGCCGAGATGGCGGCGGCATTCGCCATGAATAAGCACGACGTCACCATGCTGTTTCCTGATTCCGGCATCGGCGTCAAAATATATCCTGCCGCCCTGTCGCAATTCCTCAATACGTTCTATGAATCCAAGGGAGTCAGGGTTCTCGCCGGCGAGAAAGTCACCGGTGTCGAATTTCACGATTCCACATATACCGTCACTACCGAGAGCGGGAAATCGGTTACTGCCGACGCGGTCGTCGCCGGCATCGGTATCCAGCCGGATGTCGCACTGGCGAAGGATGGCAATCTCACCGTCTCCAACGGCATTGCGGTCGACAAATATCTCAGAACCATCAACCCGGACATTTTCGCCGCCGGGGATGTGGCTGAATTCCCCGACGCCGTTCTCGGCATCCGCCGACGGGTTGAGCACGAAGATCACGCTTCGCATTCCGGCGAGATCGCCGGCATGAATATGGCCGGAGCTAACCGACCCTACGACCATCTCCCCTTCTTTTATTCGGATCTCTTCGAGCTCGGCTACGAAGCTGTCGGCCTTCTCGATTCGCGAATGCAGATCGTCGAGCAGTGGAAAGAGCCTTTTAAGGAAGGTGTCGTGTACTATCTCGACCACAACCGCGTCCGGGGCGTCCTCCTCTGGAATACCTGGGGACAGCTCGATCCGGCCCGTGCGCTCATCGCCGATCCGGGACCATATTCCGAGAGCAAAGTCAAAGGGCGGTTGCCGGCGTAGCTCGTTTTGACGCGCTCCACATACTCGCACGTCCCACTTCTTGGTAGGCTCCAATGAAGATGAACACATACTTTTTTAATGTTGATTTGGCGCCACCCACCGGTTAGAGTAATCGATTCGCAGTGCCGATATACTTGACAAACTCAATCGGCACAAAGGAAACATGATCGCTATGGCAATCGACCCGTCGATTTTCAAAGCCTACGATATTCGTGGCACCTATCCCAACCAGCTTAACATCGAGACCGCCTATCAGGTCGGCGCTTCGCTCGCGGCCTATCTTCAGCCCCGCACGATTGCGGTCGGTCGCGATATGCGGCTTAGCTCCAACGAGCTCTTCGAGCATCTCGTGCGCGGTCTTAACGACAGCGGCGTGGACGCTGTCGACCTCGGTCTGATCTCCACCGATGCCCTCTACTTTGCTGTCGGCAAATTCGCATACGATGGCGGCATCATGATTACCGCCAGCCACAATCCGAAACAGTATAACGGATTCAAGATCTGCCGCAAAAATGCCGAGCCGCTCTCCGGACAGGAAGGTCTCAACCAGATGCTCGCGTCGATCCAGAACGACACCTATCTGGTTCCCGCTTCCGTCAAGGGCATCATCGTGCGGAAAGATATTTCCGAGGATTACGCCCAGCATTGCCTGTCGTTCATCGATCCCAGGAAGGTCAAACCATTCCGCATCGTTATCGACGCCGGCAACGGCATGGCCGGTGCGACCCTTCCGCCGGTCCTCAAGCAGTTGCCGATTACATATACTCCGCTCTATTTCGAACTCGACGGCTCCTTCCCGAATCACCCGGCCTCGCCGATTGAACTCGAAAACCTTGTCGACTTGCAGAAGAAGATCGCCGAGGTCAAGGCAGACTTTGGCGCCGCTTTCGACGGCGACGCTGACCGCATGTTCCTTCTGGACAAACACGGCCGTCAACTCGGTGGTGATATGGTAACAGCGCTGGTCTCCAAATCACTTCTGGCGCGTCATCCCGGCGAGACCATTTTGTACAATCTGATCTGCTCCCGAGCGGTCCCGGAACTGATTACCAAACTGGGCGGCCATGCGATACGCACTCGGGTCGGTCATGCGCTGATAAAACCGCTCATGAAAAAATACAACGCCATCTTCGGCGGCGAACATTCCGGTCACTTCTATTTCCGCGATAACTGGTTTGCCGATTCGGGTCTGATCGCGTTCCTGGTCTGCTTGGAACTGATCTCGACTGAGAATCTGCCGCTCGATGAAATGGTCCGCTCCATCGATCACTATTTCCGCTCCGGCGAAATCAACAGCCGGGTCGATTCCATCCCCGACCGTACCGCAGCCGTAGCGAAAGCGTTTGCCGACGGTAAACAGGATACACTCGACGGTCTGACCGTGCAGTACGATGATTTCTGGTTCAACCTTCGGCCGTCGAACACCGAGCCGTTACTTCGTCTAAACATCGAAGCTTCTTCTCAGAAACTCCTCGACGAAAAGAAAGCGCAGTTACTTGCGATTATAAGGGCATAAAAGGTGGACACCTATAAAGCAACTATCCTCGCCGTCGACGACGACCAGAATCTTCTCGACCTCCTCGTCGATACTCTCACGGCGATCGGGTATCGGACGGTACCGGCGCACGGCGGCGTGCCGGC
>DATKJY010000209.1:0-8109 GCA_035543175.1 Candidatus Acidiferrum sp. | reverse complement strand
GCCATGCGAATAAAACAGGTCTGGAAATCCTGTTCGACCGATGAATCCTTCGAGGCGGTAAAAAGCGCCTGGCGTTCCAGGTGCGAAGGAACCTGAATCGAGACATGTCCCTGGCCGACAAAAATGGCGGTGGTCGGACGTCCATTCACATATCTGAGGAGCGCCATGCGTCCGGATATAAACGTGAAGGTGGCAATGTCCTTGGTGTACGTGAAGTCCTTGATGTCGGCCACCTCGCCGGGATTGTTGAGCAAATCCTGGTCGAGGATAGCGTAATTCTTTTTGAATTCTTTGAAGAATCTTGAATCGGAGGCGCTGCACAGGCCGGTCAGGAAAACGACGGCCAGCAGCGATCGGAGTATCGCACGCGTATTCATCGGCCAGACCTTTCGCTTGATCGTTGCGACCTGAAAAGGACCAATGTCTAAATATAGATAATATAATCGGTGAAAAGAGGCAAGTTTGAACTGAAATGTCCCCGCATTCTGCGAGCAAAGTTAGAGATGGGTGACGGTCACGCCTTTCCAGTGACTCTGAAAATACTCGGCGACGAGTCTTCGATGGCAGTGTTCGGGCGTCGCCTCACCGCAAAGCAAAACGGCGGGGACTTCAAATAAGGACTTATCGATGATTTTCTCGATCTGACGTTTCTTCATCAGCGCCAGGAACTGGCGTTCGAAAACCTTCCAATCCCCCTTTTCCTTCTTGAAGGAGATAAACATTTCTTCGGTTGGGGCGAAGCGAAGCTCGTGAACGTATTCGGCGTCGCATAGCTCTTTCAGGAAGAACGGCAGGCTGTCCTGCTTGGTAAACCCGGCCAGTTGAGAGGAGTTGCTGAGACGGATATCAATCAGCCGGCGCATCTTATGTTTCCTGAGCAATCCGAAGAAGGTTTCGGCTGATTTCCCCGCAAAACCGATCGTAAAGATTTCCATGGTAACCTCACCCAAAGAACTTCGCCAGCTCGGCAGTGAATTTGGAAAGCTCGGAGAGCTCTTCGTCCGACGGAACCAGTCGCGCGCGGTACGGCTCCGGGTACAGTTTCAGTTTCATTCCGGAGAGACGGTCCGCCACTAACTTGGCCCCTTCCCCGCCCCAGCCGTACGAGCCGAATACAGCCGCCTTCTTGCCGATACTGTACACGGTCGGGAACAGCCCGACCAGATCCCAGACCGGCTTGGGGGCGTCGCCATTAAATGTCGGTGTTCCGATAACTACACCGGCACTTGTCTCAATGAATTCCCGCGCCATATCGGCGGGGCAGATTGTCAGATCGACAAGTTCAGCGACCAGGCCGTCATTGGTCAGATCGCGCGCGATGATTTCGGCCAGTTGTTTAGTGTTGCCGTAGTTGGAGGCGAAGAACACGATGACGCGTTTTGTCTTAACCCGATCGGCGGTCCATTCCTTGTACAAGTCGATATACTGGAGGGGGTTCTTGCGAAGGATGGGGCCGTGCGAGGTGCCGATCATGGCGATATCGAGCGCGTCGAGTTT
Source organism: Candidatus Acidiferrum sp. (assembly GCA_035543175.1). Lineage (GTDB taxonomy): Bacteria > Zixibacteria > MSB-5A5 > GN15 > FEB-12 > DATKJY01. The sequence continues at coordinate 6,612 of DATKJY010000209.1, read as the reverse complement.
CGGCAGATTGCGTCGGATGTAGCCCGAAAACGGCCGCATGATGGCATCGTAGTAGTATTTGAACTCGTGCATCAAGTCGCGGGGCTCTTCGTTGTCCCAGATAGATTCACCGCAAATGTGGGCGGCGAAGCCATCGCACGAGAACAGAATCTTATCTTCCGGCAGGTAGTCCATCATGGTATCGGGCCAGTGCATATACGGCATCATTTTGAAAATTAACTGCTTGCCGCCGAGGTCGATGACGGCGTCGTCTTTGACCGTCATGATTTCAGCTTCGCCGTTAATGACATTCTTGACAAACGGCAGTGCCGCCCCCGAGCAAACCAGTTGAAGTTTCGGTGAACGGGACAGGAGTTCCGTGATAGACCCGCTATGGTCAGGCTCAGTGTGGTTGATAATCAGGTAGTCGACCGAGCGGAGAGGGACGATTTGCTCGATATTGGCCAGGTAGTCGACCGTAAAGCCGGCCTTGACGGTGTCGATTAACGCGACCTTCTCCCCTTTGATCAGGTACGCGTTGTAGGTGGTGCCGAATTCGGTCGGCATGACAATATCGAAAATGCGAAGTTCGGGGTCTTTGACGCCGACCGCAAACACGTTGGGGGTTATCTGAATGGCGCTCATTGCCGTTACCTTTCGTTTCGAGTACCCGCCAATATAATACGCTCAATTAACGGCACAAGTCTCAGCTCCGGACACGGGCGGCGAACCGGCGGAGAAGCGATGACAGCGCCAGAATCAGTATCAGAGCGACCATAATTGACGGTCCGGTCGGGAGATCGAGCTTGAGCGAGGTCAGGATGCCGACGACAGCCCCAACTACCGCCACCGACCAGCCGATGGCGAGTCGTTTGCCTTTTGAGGCGCTGAAAAAGAGCGCGATAACCGGCGGAATGACCAGAATTGAAAACACCACCAACACACCGGCAAGGTGCACCGACGACGTTACGACCAGGCCGAAGGTCGCATAGAACAAAAAGTCCCATACGGTAGTGTTGATGCCCGAAGCGGCCGCCTGCGCCCGGTTCTCCGAAATCATGAAGAACTTCCGGCGAAAGAAATAATGAATCGCCCCGACACCTGAATACAGGAGCGTGATCGTGATCAATTCGGTAATGGTGGCGGTCAGGAGAGAGCCGTTGGAGATCTCCTGGACTAACTCCATTCCTTCGGCGTGATGGGCCAGGAAGAGAATCGAGAGAGCGGCAAACCCGGCGTAGATGATTCCTATGAACGCCTCGTGCGGGACGCGCTCGTCGGCCAGGCGGCTGACGGAGACGAGGAGGGCGCCCACCATCGTAAAGCAAAGAGAAATGATGTAGGCTGCCAGAGAGTGTTGGTTGAACCCGGCGAAGATGGCCACGACATATCCGAACGCCGCAGCCTGCGCCAGGGACAGGTCGACAAAGATCACGCCCCGGCTGACAACATGAAAACCGAGGTAGGCATGGATGCCGGCCATCACGAGACTGATACCAAGTCCGATGAGGACGAAAGGCTGTTGCAGTAAATCTATCATGGCCGGTTCTCCGTTGCCTGTTTGAGGATGCCGACCAGTGTGTCAAAGAGCGACACATAATCTTTCGCATCGTCCGTGCCTCCCACCGACGATGGAGCTGTGTACACAATGGCGCCTGTTTCCTTGGCGATGGCCTGTGGCGCCCGCTCGGAATAGTACGGTTCGCGGAAGATGACGTGGACTTGGCGCTGTTTCATCAGGTCAATCAGTTCGGCAGTGTGCGAGGCGGTCGGCTCGATACCGGGTTTGGGTTCGACATAGCCGATGACGTCGATACCGAATGCGTGTGCGAAATAGACAAACGTGCTGTGATACGAGACGATCGGCAGACCCTTGAACGCACTCGCGACGTTTGACCATTCCTGCCACTTCTGATCGAGGCGGGCCTCAAACGCATCGCGGTTTGCTTTATAGGTGGCCGCATCGCCGGGGTCGACTTTGGTGAGACCCTCGAGGATATTGTCGGCGATGATCTTCCCATTACGAGGATCGAGCCAGTAATGCGGGTTACCATCGGGATGGACGTCACCCATAGACGCATCCACCTTGCCAGACGGCTTCTCCAGGACATCGATTCCCTTAGAGCAATCAACGACTGTTAGCTTGTCGTTGCGGGAGCCGTCGATGATGCCATCGGCCCATTGATCCATCGCCAACCCTATCTTGAGATAGAGATCGGCCTTCGACACTTGCAGCATGTAGCTGGGAAGCATCTCGACAAAATGCAGATTGGATTTCCCCTGTCCGATGGAGTTGACATCAACCAGGGCCCCTCCCACCTCGCGGGCGATCGAGGCCAGGTCAGTGCTCGATGCGACTACTTTGACCTTGGCCCATGGCGCGGTGGCGGTTGCCGACCACAGCGTCAGTGCTACCAGAAGTATTTTCCTCATAATAGGTTGTCCCTCTTAGAATTCATGTGGTTTGTGCGGGCCCATCGACCAGATCAATTGGGCCATGATGGTGAGTTCAGAGTCTTTGGATTTCAGCGAGGTATTGGCCAGAAGCGACTGGTCGCTGATGTGGTACGAAGTATACTGGGCCGACAGTCGGATCAATGTCGTCTCTTCGAGAAGCGCAAAACCGCCGAACACGGTGATATCGGTGCTGTAGTTCTTGTTATCAAGCACGGCGCGGCTCGTGTTGTTCAGGCTGTCGGGCAAGGACTGCCCAAATCGCGCGGCGTTGCCGTCGAAAATGCCCGGCGCCCGATCGAACATCGCGCCGAGATCGTATCGCTTGAGGAATGTGTAATCGAAGAAGGCGAAACCGCCCCCGTTGGTTACATGCGTGAATGATTGAGTGAACAGATCGCGGCGATTGATAATGTATTCGCCCTGGACAATCAATGAGGTGTAATCCGACCAGCGGATTTTGTACTTGGCGTCAAACGCCCCCATCACGGCGTTGAGGTTCCGAAAACCGTCCGGAGCGTCTCCCGTGCCGTATGCTCCCTTCCCCTTGTAACGCCCAAACAAACCGGAGAGACCGACATCGAGATCACCTTTCGAACCAATCGGCAAAAAGAGGTTCCATCGTCCGGAGTAAATCGGCAGTTGGCTGTTGCGATGGGTAAGCGTGTCAGCAAGGGTGTCTCCTTGTGAAAAGATTGACCCCCTGAGAATATTCAACGATAACTTGCTGTACACCGGCAGGGGTAAGAGAAAGCTGATATTTACGCCCTGGTCTCTAAATCCGTCGGGACCCAACAGCGCCTGGTGGACCAGAGGCCTTTCGATAAACGGAAAGGCATGGGCGTGGAAGGTGTTGAGTTTCCCGAAATCGACAAGATATTGCCCGGCCTTAAGCTCCGCTTTGAGTGGCAGGCCTTTGAAAATGTCGCCGTACGCTTCCTCTATTTCAAGGCCGTTGCCCGGAGTGGAAAGCGTCACCCAGGCTTTCGCGTACGGATTGAGGTATCCTGCGACGGCGAGCTCGAGTTCTTCAAACGACATGTTGAGCGTGCCGTTTTTCGACGTTTTAGCGCCATCGAGATTTTTCCAGTTACCGGTATAGGCTCGGAAATCTCCGATTGCCGAGATATCCGGTTGCGTAAGAGGGTATGAGTAAGCTGCGGTCAGGAAGATGGCTGCCGCAGCCATCAGTATTGCTTTCACGTGTCTCTCCGTCCGCGGCACACTGCTATCGATGTGCAGCGACGTAATCTGGTTCAGGTGGAATGAGCCGGAGTGGCCGGCAGGATCAGCCGAGTGACGGAGGCGAACGGGGAGACGAATGCGGAGGGATCAGCGAGACGGGCTGGATGCTGAGAGCAATTTCGACCGGGCTTTCCAGCCCATGCATGGTTGGCAGAACAAAGTGAAGCGGCGACGCGCCGAGTTGGCCGTGACTGGTGCAGATGCTGCATTGGTCGGAATTATGCTGGCCGGAAGAGGCAGCAATGTCGGCGCCACTCAGTGCTGCTCGTGTGCCCAAAGCGGAAGGCATGTGAAACGTAGCATGCAGCGGCGCCAGCACGCCGACGAAGGCGAGCAGGTATAGCGCGAACAACAAACGGCCAATGCGTCGGATAATCATATCGAACCTGTATCGCTGTAAAACAAGGCCGGTGCCGCGAAAGTTCACGGGCGGGCGAGGGCGATGACCGCCTCGGTCAACCGGCTGTCGCTATCTGATACCGGCTCGACCGAAAGAAGTTCCGATCCGGACCGCTCCTTGAGGGCGGAGATTTCCGGACCGGCCAGCGTATCCGGGTCGGCCATCACAATGGTCCGGCAGGCAACACCCTTGATGTCATCGGTATGGCGATAGTTCATGGCGTAGCTGGAGCGGATATTGTACCACCACCACATGATGGTGCGGTAGAAAGGAAACCAGAAAGTCCCGTATTGCGATTTCAACTGATCGAGCAGGCGCGTGCTGGTCAGATAAGGGTCTATGGCGACGACGCGGTCGATACGCTTTTCTTCCTGCGCGGCAAGCATGCCGGCATCGGCGCCCGCAGCATATCCAACCACAATAACGGGATGGATGATTTGCTTGCGAATGTCAAGATAGGCAATGATGGCTTCAAGATCCGTAGCTTCGTACTGACCGTCGCCGTGATACTTGCTGGACGAGAGACCGGACGCACGCTGATCATAAGCAAGCACGGAAAATCCGGAATCGGCGAGCATGCGAGCGAGGGGAGCGATGGTCGAGCGATCTTTGCGTTCGTTCGGTATGACAATGACCAGGCCGCGTGGCGTGGCCGAATTGCCAGTGCGCGTGATGTGTACACATGCGACTTTCGTCAAGCCATCGGTCTCGATTCGGAAGGTATCTACAGTCAGGTCGGGGGCGACAAAGGCAGAGGGATCATTGGCGGCACGGATCGTGTCTTTGGGATTGTACTGGTCGACATTTTCGCGGCCCATCTGCGCCTTGATGCGATTGAGCGGGTAGACGATATAGATGAGGACGAGGATCGCGACGATCACGACGAAGGTAATGGTCTTGATGGTTTCTCTGGTTGAACGAGAGAGCCGGGCCATTTCAGTATCCCCTGACGAGTTGTACCATTATCGTTTTGCCGCGCAATGAGAGAGAATTGTGCCGGTAAGTCAACAGCAAAAATCCGGCGTCGGCCGGCTGTCCATCGCCGGGTCACTCCATGCTCCCGGCTGCCCAAGGTCAGGCCGTGTCGCTTGGGCCGGATTTTGGCGTAAGCTGGCCAAGAATGAACATGCTTCGCGCGCACTTTGAAGCCGTGCTCCCGGCGGGAGCATGATGGGAGCACGCGGTCGGATGGGGTGGTCATCGAACCCGGTTTGTCTCGGAAAATTGTTGTCGTCCACAGAGCTGGGCAGGTTAAGAGCTACCGCTCTTTGACGAGAATTTACATAGACACAGCGGCTTTCGAGGACGGCAGAGATGTCGATTCGCCGATCATTTGGGAGCTTGACAATCAGATAACCAACAGATGGAGAGCGTGACGTAAGACTGGCTCGGCCCGATGCTTGTAAAGAGATATCGATTGGCAGTGGAAGCATGCATGTCTGATGGGCAATGAAATCAGATACCTGCATGTAATCATATCAGCTTGTCGTCGCAAAAGGACAATTACAGTGGGCGATGTATGGTGACGATCCCATGCATGGCGAAATTTCAGGGAATCTTCCACTTTTTGTGTTGACAAGCGACGGTGCCCATGGTATATTCTGCTTCGGATGATAGGTGACACTTCCACACTGAATAACAGACGGGCGACCGAGTAGGGTCGCATTTCTTTCCGAAGCTGAGTGGTCAACGTGTGTACTCCTTTTTCGAGTCGGCTGTGGGGGCGACTCGGAAGGTTACAAGCAGGTTACTTACAAACGCGCTACTGTTAAAAAAACAGAAGTAAGTTCAGACAGTCGAGAGGACCCGTAACGGGTCGGGTACGCCCTGTCCGCTAGGCGGCACGGGCACGAAATCCGCTACGGCGCGTCTTGAGGTGTCTTTGTAAGGAGATAGCTAAGGAATGGTATTCAGCAAGCGAAGTTTGGAGGAGAATATGCACGTCGGCTCTCGGTCGTTGCGTGTCAGCGGGCTATTGGGGCTGCTTCTCACTATCGTCATCATCCTGTCGGCTGCGCCACGCACGTGGGCCGTTCCGGATCTTATTGTGACGGTTGGTGATACCACCGGACATTCCGGCCAGAAGAACTCCGTGATCACGGTTTATCTGAACAACTTCCATGATTCCGTCGCCGCGTTCACTCTCTGGATTCAGACCGACCGGCCGGACATCATGAAGTTTCAGACGGACACCATGACGATCGTCGACACGACCTACTGGATCTGCCATCAGTATTCCGGTCCCAACTGTCTGGATTCGACGGCGTCGCGAAAGGACAGCACCTGGAATATCCGGCATATCGATACGGTACTGGCGACGGTCGGTAATATCGACACCGTAGGGTGTCTCACTCACAGCTGGGACTACATTAATACGCGATCTCTGTCCGGACAGGGGACCGATCTACTGGTAACAGGGATTGCGCGCACGTATGGTGGCCCGACCCGTCCCCCAATCCTTCCGCAAAGCGGCGGCGTGCTATTCAAACTCCGCGGCGACATCCTTCATATACCCGACACGGCGACCCAGCGGA
>DATKJY010000208.1:0-6108 GCA_035543175.1 Candidatus Acidiferrum sp. | reverse complement strand
AGCCGATGACTTAAGCGATGTCCGCTGCCCGGTGCTGGCGATATTCGGCCAGAACGATACTCGCGTCCCCCCGGCGGCAAATCTCGACAAGATGCGGAAGTATCTGACCAGTGCCGAAGAGCAGTTCTCGATTGTGACGGTGCCGAATCTCGGCCATGCGTCCGCCACTACGCAGACGCTATTGGGAAATAAATCGGATTGGCCGTACGGTTACTGGGTCTGGTCCAAACGCCCCGGCATGATCGACGATACAATCGCCAGGTGGATTATGAATCCGGGAAAGCAGGACACAGCTCAATAGACTGCTTGTCTATTTCCCGCTCACATCCTTCTCCCCGAACACCAGCGCCTGGAATTTCTGTATAAGCGCCTCGGGACGCTTGTATGATTCGGTCGGAAGCCCCGCCTTGTAACAGGTCTGCTGCAGAAACTGAGTGCGATTCCAATGGTACTCAGTTGCCACCTGCGGTAATAGCAATCCGCGGTTGTTGCCGAGCGTAATCATCAATCCGTCGCGTCCCACCTGAATCTGATCGAGCGACGTCACCTTCACCAGCGGCGTCAGCACCGATATTTCAATATCCAACCCTGCCAGTTCATCCGGCGTGACTGGCTCAAACCTCGGATCCGAAACTGCGGCCGATACCGCGCATTGTGCGACCGTCTGATAAAGCGGCTGTACGGCCACTGTATAGCCGATACACCCCCGCAAATCCCCCTGCTTGGTAAGCGTCACGAACGCGGCGCCCGGCTCTTTCAATTTCGTAGGAACATCAAACTCGGGTACGGAATGTGTGGTCAAGTAGCTCTGAATCGACTTGCGTGCAATCTCCAGAAGTTTCTTCCGCTCGTCCGTCGACAGTTGATACTCGTTGCCACTTGGGGGTATCGGCCGTACCGATGATTCACTTGGTACAGTGGTATCTTTTGTCGCTCCGCTCGTTGCCTTGTAGATGACAGCCGCCACATATCCGACCACCTTGCTCTTGTCCCCCGTGATGTCGCCGGAGTCCGAATAGCGAAGGATCTTCACTCGATTCCCGCCTTTGGCAATGGCCGCCTTGAGCACTGCCGCTGCCGGTCCGCCGCCGCACATCTCCACCTGACCGGTGGCGAAATATTTCTCGAGTCGGTCCGGGTCCAGATGCACAAAGCAGTCCATTCCCAGCGAATCCATCCGATAACCCTGAGCCGCCGGGCGGTAGTGCTGCCAGTCCGAAGACGCTACCATAAGCGTCGTATTATCGGTCGGCAGCGCTTCCAGCGCCTTAGCCAGGCCATCAATAGTCGGGCCGTCCTGGTTCCCCATAATCACCGGAACTATCTGAAATTTTGGCAGCACCGTCTGGAGGAAAGGAAGTTCAACCTCCAGGCAGTGCTCTTCCGCATGGGCTTGCGGGATTATCGCCGCTGCCTTGTCATTTTTGAGAATTGCGTTACAGAGCGCATCGTTGCACGCAATCGTGCCAAGCGGCGTCTTCCAGATCATCGATGGTCCGTACACCGAGACGCCCCGGAATCCGTAGTAGTGCGTTGGCCCACACATGATGACATTTTTGAACGTCGAATTTTGCAGCAATTTGAATGCGAACGCCGCCGTCGGTCCGGAATAGACAAGTCCCGCGTGCGGTACGAAAATCGCCAGTATCTGACCGTCGATTTTGGCCTCATCAGCCGCGCCATTCAGTTGCGTTTTCACCATGGCCGACAATTCCGCACTGTCGGCCGGATAGAACTGCCCCGCGACCGCCGGCTCCCGAACACCTACAGATGAAGATCCTGCCGCTAACGCCGTTGATATCAAACAGGCAAAAATGAGTACGACTCGGTACATAATCATCACCTCGAATCTCACCGTTATAACCGCGACATCGCCAATATCGCTGTCGCTTTCGACCGGAAAAGTGTATCATTAGTATATGAGCAGGGTCGTAGTCGTCAAGTACAATGGCGCTGCGCCCGCTGCCGGTCTCGACGCCGATGACTATCGGCTGCTCCTTGCGGCAGGGCTTCGCACGCTCGCGGGGACCGGTCAGCCCAAAGCGGCGATCAGCGCACTTCTCCCATCGGGCGTCATCGGCATGAAAACGAATTGCATCGCCCGCAAGCTTAATTCCACCCCGGTGCCGCTGGTCGACGCGCTCTGCAGCCTGCTTATAGAGTCCGGTTACCACGACAACGATCTGGTCGTCTGGGACCGCACTTGCCACGAACTGACGAGCGCTGGCTTTACGCTGAACGCCTCGAGTTTTGGGCGTCGCTGCCTCGGCACCGACACCACCGGCGCCGGCTACAGCAGCGAATTCTACCTGTCCGGCGAAGTCAGCTCGATGGTCACTCGCATCATGACCGATCTAGTTACCGCCAATATCAATCTCCCGATACTCAAAGATCACTCTATTGCCGGTCTCTCCGGCGGCATGAAAAACATGTACGGCGCCATTAATAACCCGAACAAATGCCACCCCAACAACTGCGACCCCTACTGCGCCCACGTATCGAATCTCGATCCGATTAGAACGAAAAACAAGTTGATCATCATCGACGCCATCCGTGTGCAGTACCACGGCGGGCCGGGATTTGTTGCTGACTACATGTACCGTTTTGGCGGGCTCATCATATCGAATGACCCGGTCGCAGTCGATCGGGTCGGCCTGGATGTTCTGGAGAAGATCCGCGCTCTCAAAGGTCGTCCGACGCTCGCCTCCGAAGGTCGCCCGGTCAATTACCTGACCACCGCTGAAAAGATTGGCCTCGGGAGCGCCACGTTAAGCAATATCGATTTGAAAATCCTACAGATAGACAGTTCCGGGCAGGAAAGTTCCGGAGTGTTGTTCTGATGAAACGTCGCACCTTTCTCAAAGCCATCGGGGTAGGAGCCGGCGCCATTGCCGTCACTCAGACAGATTTTCTGCCCGCTATGCTTGGCGGCGTGCAGAACGCCTGCGCATTCGGGCCGACTAAAGAGCTGTCCGATGTCGAAGCCCGCTTCTACAAGAAACTCGACGGCGGCGGCGTCGAATGCGGCATATGCCCGCGCCATTGCCGAGTGACCGACCTCGAACGCGGCTATTGCGGCACGCGGGAGAATCACGGCGATGTGTATCGCACGCTCGTGTACGGTGTTGCCTGCGCGCTGAATATCGACCCTATCGAAAAGAAACCGCTCTTTCATTTTCACCCCGGCACGACCGCGTTATCCCTGGCCACCGCCGGTTGCAATGTCAACTGCAAGTTCTGTCAGAACTGGGAAATCTCTCAGTCGCGCCCCGAGCAGACTGACAACTACTCGCTGATGCCCGACGAGGTCATCGCGCTGGCCAAACAAAAAGGGACGCCCAACATCGCCTACACGTATTCCGAGCCGACCATTTTCTACGAATACATGTATGATATCGCGCAAAAAGGTCAGAAAGATGGTCTTCGCTCGGTCATGATATCCGGTGGCTACATTGAAGAGAAGCCGCTCGCGGAACTGATGCCTCATCTTGCCGCGATCAAGGTCGACCTGAAATCTATTCGCGAGGATTACTACAAGAATGTTGTGAACGGCGAACTCAAGCCGGTGCTCGATCGCCTCGTGCAGATGCGCAAAGCCGGTATCTGGCTGGAACTGGTCACGTTGGTCGTCCCAACTCTAAATGACACCGATGCCGAGTTTACGGATCTGGCCCGCTGGATTAAAGGAAATCTGGGCACCGATGTGCCATTGCACTTCTCGCAATTTCATCCGGACTATTTGCTGAAAAACCTCCCGATCACGCCGCAGAAAACGCTTGAGACAGCGCATGATATCTGCAAGGCCGAAGGACTTGATTTTGTCTATCTGGGCAATCTGCCGGGACATCCAGCCGAGTCGACCTACTGCCCGCAATGTAATGCGGTATTGATCCACCGGAGCGGATATCAGATTCAACAGGTAAATCTCAAAGGGAATCGCTGCGCAAAATGTAATCGGGAGATTCCGGGCCGCTTCTAAACAATGAAAATTCGGGCGTTCCTCTTAGGTTTTTTCGCCACCGGCAGCCAGGTGCTGCTTCTGCGCGAACTGGTTTCATCACTCAACGGAAGTGAACTGTTCATCGGCACTGCCATGTTCGGCTGGTTAATCTGGGTCGCCATCGGCGCCTGGATCGGCGGAGCCACGCGCAAGCCGGCTTCGACCACCATGCTGTTCGTGTCTGGGGCCCTGGCTTTACCGGCATCGGTAGTCGTTGCCCGTCTGACCCCGCTTCTGGTCAGCGGTGTCGTCGGCGAATTGATTCCCTTCAGCACTGCAGCACTCATTTCAGTCATCATCGTTGCGCCCGTGGGAATGATTGCCGGTTCACTTTTCCCTGCGATTGCGCGCAGCGAACACTCGAGGCCTGAAGCTATCGTCATCGTGTATCTATGGGAGGGAGTAGGCGCCTTTGCCTCCGGCGTCCTCATCACACTTCTGGCCGGTGAAATCATGTCGACCCTCGCCCTGTCGATCACCATCGGTCTTGCCGTCATCGCCGGTGCAATAAGCTTGCTCAGCCGGCGAGGCACACTGGCAGTAGCGGGCGCTGTCGTAATCGCTATCCTGGCGGCTGTCGCTCTCGAAGCTATCGCCCCCGACATCGATGTCCTTATCGATCAATCCAAATACCACGCGTACACGGTCGAGCTCTCGCTTGAGACGCCCTACAGCCGCCAGACCCTTCTCTCGCGCGACAGCTCGCTCGTGCTCTTGACCGACAACAACGTCGAAGCCCAGTACCCCGATCTGGAAACTGCCGAAAATCTTCTGATTCCGCCGCTCATCTATCACCCCGATGCCCGCCGCATTCTCTATATCGGCCGACCCGAGTTCGGTGTATTCCAACTTTCGCGCCAGTTCCCGAATCTAAAACTGACCGCGCTCGATCCCCGTCAAGGCCTGGATTTTGCCCTCGATAGTGCCCTGCTTCCTTCTGATACGGTCGAACGCATTACCAATGACCCCGCTCGATATTTCAGCTCGACGTCGGTCGACCAGCGATACGACATCATCATCGTGGGCCCCTCGGATTTCAGTAACTATCGCTCCAGCCGCGAGATTAGCTCCGGCTTCCTACTGAAGCTGAAAGACCATCTCGCTACGAACGGTCTTCTCTATCTTCCGACTCATTTCGATTCCGACCGCTACGTGACCGCCGAAGCCTCCATGCTGCTGGGCGCTATCCACAATGTGTTGCGTGAATGCTTTGGCCACGTCGTTGTCTGGCCCGGCAACCTTACCCTCTTTCTCGCGACAGACTCTGAGCGAATCGAATTGCCGTTCGATTCTATTTTAGCTCGCACTCTGTCGCTTCCGTACCACCCGCAGTATATCAGTGAAAATTACCTGCAAGACCGCTTGAGCAGTTTCAAACTGGACCGGTTGAAACAGGCGATCTCTGCTGTCACTCTGGACAACAGCTTCAATCACCCCAGCCTTCCGTATTATCAGGCACTTTACCGGGCCAAGGCCAATTCGCTTGATCGCACGCTTCTCAATTCCATCCTGGCTGGACCATCGTGGTTGATTGGATTGGCTGTTCTGGTAATTCTCGCAGTGATTGCTGTCGCGCGCAGCCATCGCTCAAATTCAGTCCCACTGCTCATCTATTTCTCCGCTGGCGCAGCCTCGCTTACTTTAGAACTGGTTTCGTTCTACGTTTTTCAGGTGACGGCGGGCGCGCTTTACTCCGATATGGCGGCCCTGATCGGCGCTTTCATGCTTGGACTTGCGGTCGGTACTTACTTCACGCATCGGTCCGCCCAGGCCGGCATCGAGTACGGCGCGCTGATTCTGTTGGTCGCAGCCGCCGCGATTTTCGCAACCACCTGCCGCTCCATTCCGATTGGTCTGGCATTGGTCTATCATTCGCTCTTTCTATTCACAGTGGCCGTCGCGACCGGAACGCTCTTTGTCGCCGCCACCCTCCGCTATTATCGCTGGCGCGATTCGCGGAACCCCGGCACGGGCTATGCCTGGGAATTGGTTGGCTCGTCGCTCGGCGCACTATTGCCGATGACCGTTCTGCTTCCGGTCGTCGGATTCGGCTGGCTGATGGCGATAGTGATACTGCTCTGCGTGCTGACCGTAGCCGCCGCAGTTAT
>DATKJY010000207.1:0-7162 GCA_035543175.1 Candidatus Acidiferrum sp. | reverse complement strand
CGCCGATGGTCAGTTGGCGCGGCTTTCGGGCATCAAGTCCAAGATGGGGCGAATATTCGACGGTCTGGCCGGCAACATCGTCTTTGCCAGCATTTATGTCCATATCTGCCTTCGCTTCATGGCTGAGGGCGGCTCGGGATGGATTTTCGCGCTGGCGGCAGTCGCCGGCGTCTGTCATTCATTCCAGAGCGCTCTGGCTGACTACTATCGCAATGGGTATCTGCATTTCGTCAGAGGTCCAAAATCGGGCGAGCTGGACTCCTCGGCAGGCATTCTCGATGAGTACCATCGGCTGAGCTGGAGCAGGAACTTCCGTGAAAAGGCCATGCTCAGGTTCTATCTTGAACATATTCGCGAGCAGGAAATGGTGTCGCGGAAATTTCTCGAATTGAAGACGGTCGTCGCGGCGCGCTATGGTGACGCCATACCCAAGCACATCAGGGATAATTATCGGACCGCCAGCAGGCCCATGATCAAATACTACAATATTCTGACTATCAACACGCGAATCATTGCACTGATACTGTTCTTGCTGATCGGACTGCCATATCTGTATTTCGTCTTTGAACTGGTTGTGCTCAACCTCCTATTCGTTTATGTAATTATCCGCCAGGAACGCATCAGCCTGAGCATGCTTGCAAGTCTCGAGGGAAGCACGGAGGCATAAGCAAATGCTCAGAGGCGCCATTATTGGATTCGGAAAAATTGCACAGACCGGCCACTGGCCGGCGCTGTCTTCTGATTCTCTGCGATCAGAGATCGAAATCACCGCAGTCGTAGAGCCGGATGTAGCTTACCAGACCAAGGCGCGCGAGATGATTGCGGGAGTTCGTGTCTACGATAATCTCGAAAGTCTTCGTCGTCACGAACGACCGGATTTCGTGGACATTTGCACGCCCCCATTTCTGCACGCCGCCACCATCATCAGTTGCGCTCAGTCGGGGATGCATATTCTGTGCGAAAAACCGTTTGGAACTTCGGTGGCCGATATATCGCCCGCCGCCGCAGTCCTAAGGAGCAGGCCGGAACTCGTTTTCATGCCGTGCCACCAGTATCGATATTCTCCGGTCTGGAGGCCGTTCAAGGAGTTTATTGATTCATCGCATAACAACACTCAGCATCTGGCTCAGTTTAATGTCTATCGCACGCAGGCCGATCCGGGATACCTGACTTCGAATCCTCACTGGCGGACGGACCGTCGTCTCAGCGGCGGTGGCATTCTGGCCGATACCGGCGTGCACTACCTATACATGACGCTTTGGCTGCTTGGGAAACCGAAATCCGTATACGCATCGACCCGCCGTCTGAGCCATGGACAACTGGCCGTCGAGGACACAGCGGTGGTGATCATCGAAGCAGAACGCGGCTTGGCAGAGATCACCCTCACCTGGGGTGGCGACCGTCGCGCCAACAGCGCGCGTTTGGTGAGCCGAGAGGGAAGCCTCGCCTACGACGGTACGCGGTTGGAGCGATTCACCGACAAAGGCGGCGAGATACTTCCTGTGCCGGATGCTTCGGACAAGACTCAATACGTCCGCCTCTACGTGTCACTTTTCGAGGAGTTCATTGCGCGGATTGAAAGCCGCCGGTCCAGCAGTGACTGGATTGACGAAGCATACGACTCCATCATGCTACTCGATGCCTGTTATCGCTCGGCCGAAAGCCATGCAGCAGTGATGCTGGATGCGGCGGAATACGTGACCGGTTCGCGGCCGACGGCGCTGCATGGGTAATTGCTGTGGCCAAAAAGCTACGTCTTCTCTTTCTTCTTATAGGTTTCGGATTATTCTGCTATCTCGTCGCAAGCTTTGGCCTTTCAAACATCGTCACCAATCTTAAGAAAACCGGGTGGTGGTTTCTGCCCGTCGTCGCCATTTGGGGAATCGGATACATCTGCAACACAATAACATGGCGACTAGTCCTCGGTACCGCTGCCCACGGGATGGGCATTGGGGAATCGTTTGCCACGACGGTAGGGAGCTTCGCCCTGAATTATACGACGCCATTTCTGACGCTCGGCGGCGAACCATTTCGGGCGCTCGCAATCAAGGAAAGAGTCGGGATGCGGCGGGCCGTCTCATCGGTGCTGCTTTTTCGAATGATTCACACTACGGCGCAACTCATCTTCTGGGTCATCGCTGTCATCATCGTTATGGTGTGGTTTCCAGTGTCAACCAGGGTGGAACTGTATCTCTCGATTGTTCTCTTTGTGCTCATCTTGCTCATTATGTTGTTCTTTCTGGCTCATCGGCACGGTGTCATGGAGCGATTATTTCGCATTTTGTTGAAATTTCCGGTTCCGCAATCCTGGATCATTCGGCTTCAGAAGCGAGAAGAGGCAATTCAGGCAGTCGACGTTCTCATCAAGGAGCTTTATCACGAGCGCAAAGGCACTCTTATTCAGGCCATTGGCACGGAACTTCTTTTCCGCCTCGTAGTCTCGGTTGAATATTATTTCATCCTTCACGCCATCGGCAGTGACATTTCCCTTCCGGATGCTGTGTATGTAAGCGCCGCAGTGTCTCTGATGCTGAACATCGTGTTCTTCATACCGTTTGAGCTCGGGGCCCGCGAAGGATCCCTTTATCTCATCATGCAGAGTCTGAATCTCTCGTCCGGAGTTGGAGTGTACGTGAGCCTTGTCAACCGGATCCGCGAACTGTGCTGGATCGCCATCGGGCTTCTGCTGATTCAAATTTCAGGTGGACGGGCTCGTGTGAAGGAGGCTGCCACGATCGACACGGGAGGCCTGCTTGATAACAAGCGTGATATTTGATTTCGGTGGGACGCTGGACACGGACGGCATTCACTGGAGCGAGAAATTCTGGGATATATATCAGCGCCTCGATATCCCGGTCGCCAAGAAGCAGTGTGAGGCTGCCTATGTCGCGGCCGAGCGACAAATGGCGAATGAGCCGGTGGCTCCTTCGGAGACGCTGCTCGGCACACTTCGGAAGCAGGCGTTTCATCAGATTCAGTACCTCACTAGTGAACGACTATTGACGTTGCCCGAAGACGCATCCGATCTGACCGCCCTTATCGCCGGGGAAAGCTATACCGATGTACTTCGAGTTATCGACGGCGCCAAGACAATACTCGCTACGCTCCGGGAACGTTATAACCTTAGTCTGGTCTCCAATTTTACCGGCAATCTCGACACGGTCTGCCGGGAGCTTGGCATCGCCGGCTATTTTGATATCATGATCGATTCAAGTGTGGTCGGAATTGCTAAGCCGGACCCGGAGATCTTCCGCCTTGCTCTCAGTGGCATGGCTGCCGAGCCGGAGGAATGTGTAGCGATCGGCGATTCGTACGAGAGGGATATCGTGCCGGCGAAATCACTCGGCTGCCGCACTGTCTGGTTGCACGGTCGAAGCTGGAAAGAACCGGAATCGGTAGAACTGGCGGATTTCACAATCCACTCAATTGCAGAACTTCCCGACCTCTTCGATGGGATCAGTCATTTCCGCTGAGAAATTGCTCCGCCGCCTGAATATCCGCGACATGATCCACGTCTATGATCTTGGAAAACTGAAAAGCTCGCAGGTCATATCCCTGCTCGACCAGCAGTCTGAGGAAATTCCTCAACCGCTCGATTTTGCGCTCCAGCGCCAATTCGATCTGACGGAAAATCGAAGGGGAGAAGAAGTAAATGCCGCCTGTCGCCCAGTGGGATCTCTCGCTCGAATCCATAAATTCGATGATCCGCTTCTCCGGATCCAACGTCACACACAGCGGCTTCTCATCGTCGATGTAGTCGGTGATAGCCAAAACGCCGTCGAACCGACCATTCGACAGCGCGTACTGGACGAATTTTCGAAAATCCCTCTCCCGAAAGACGGTGTCAACAGTCGCCATGCAGAACGACTCCCCCTGAAGTTTGGGAGCCAGCGCAAAGAGCGTATGCATCGAACTCGGGGTAGAAAGCAGCTCGCAATCGATGGGAACACCGAAATGGACCGACTCCAGGTGTTCTTTGACCACACCGAACGCTGCGTTGATGATCAGATGGACGGAGGACGCCCCGTTTGATACCCCGGTCCGGATTATTCTATCTATCAGCGGTACGCCGTTGATCGGAATGAGCGGTTTGGGTACGGTTATGCCTTCGTCGCGCAGCCGGGACCCTTCGCCGGCCCCAATTATCGCTAATTTCATGTAAATCCTCTAAGCCAAGATAGCCGAATGCGAAGGCAAGCACAAGCTCCCGCCTGCACGCGCAGGCTAAAAGGGCTTGGAACAGAGGCCAAAGTATCGTACTTTGTCTTCCGTGATAGTTGTCGGGAGAAACCCATTCGCGGAGTGTCACGATACATTCTGCGTCCAACGGGGAGGGGAACCAATCAAGATAGCACATTTCTATCAATACCTGGAGCTCTTGTATGAAGATTGCCAAGTGGTTTTGCCTTTCTGCGGCTTTGCTGTCGACTGCAGCCGCGGCGCCGACCAAAGCGCCGTTGCCGCCGGGCGACAGTGCCCCGCCAACCGTATTTGACCGGATCAAGAATGCCGGCAAGGCGGGTGAATTCCAAGATGCCTCGCACGCCATCGTTTTTGATTCCACCTTCAACCGTGTGACTCCCGACGGTGTCGCATATACAGACAGCTATGTCCTTTACAAGGTGTTGAACGATGACGGGTGTCGGGAGATGGCAGTTCAAACGTGGGGGTACGAGCCCCTGAGCAGCTTCGTCGAAGTGAAATCTGTCAACGTCGTGCGTGGCGACTCGCTCATCCCGGTACCGGTCAACTTAGTCAAAGATCTCCCCGCCCCGCAGAGCATGATCTATTGGGGAAATCGGAGCCTGCTTCTCCAGTTGCCCAGGCTTGAAGTCGGCGACGGCATCGAAATTCAAACGCATCGCAAGGGATACTCCTACGCGCTGCTCGATCCGACCGGGACATCTACTGAAGATGATCGGTATATCCCGCCAATGCGAGGTGAGTATTTCGATGTTGTGCTATTCGAGGCAACTGTGCCGATAGTCGAGAAGAAATATGTCCTGGCGCTTCCCGCAGGAAAGCGACTTCACTCACAGATCTATAATGGCCCCATGTACAGCGCCACTGATTTCGTCAAGGACACCACCTACTATTCATGGTGGGTCAAAAACATGCCGGCGTGGAAAACTGCGCGCTCACAGCCCGATGAGTCGGATATCTGCACGAAAGTCGTTTTGGCTACGGTTGAGACCTGGGAGGCCAAGAGCCGATGGTTTTTCGAAGTCAACGACGGTCAGTTCGCGTCGACCGATGCCATCAAAGCAAAAGTGAATGAGATCCTCACCAAAGCCGGCGTTGCCTCCGGGACCGATGAGCAGAAAGCATTCGAGTTGGTTCACTGGGTGGCGCAGAACATTCGGTACAGCGGACAGACGATGGGGAAGGGAGAGGGATTTACGCTTCATCCGGGAGCGATGATTTTCGAGCAGCGGAGCGGGGTCTGCAAAGATATCGCGGGCATGCTTATCACCATGATGCGAGCGGCGGGGCTTGACGCCCATCCGGCTATGACCATGGCCGGAAGCCGCATCGAGTCAGTGCCGGCCGATCAGTTCAACCACTGTGTAGTGGCGCTGAAGAAACCGGACGGAAGATACGAGATGTATGATCCGACCTGGGTTCCTGACTACAAAGACATCTGGAGCAAGAGCGAATCGGAGCAGGATTATCTCATCGGCTCTGAAACCGGCGAGCGCCCACGGCGAATCCCGTACAGTCCGCCTGAAGAATCGCCAATCAAAGTGACCAGCACGGCCAGGATCCTCGCAGACGGCAGTCTGGAGGGCACTATCGATTTGAGGTCTGATGGTTCCATGGACAGTCGGCTCCGGCGGCTGGCCCAACGAGGACGAAAGCTGGAAATGAAGAACACGCTGGCGTCGACATTGCATGCCATCAGCGACCGAGTCGAGATTCTCAGCTACGAGCACGGTGATCCGCTCGATTTCAAGACGAGTATGTGGTGGAAGATTTCATATCGGGTACCGCAATATGCACTGCTTTCCGACAGTGGATACGAGTTTAAGAGCCCGATGATGGTTCTGAACACGAACAGCGGCACCATACTCGGGGTCGCAACATACGACTGGCCGGAGAAGCGGCATGATGATCTGTTCTTCTATACCACTCAGCTTCTCGATGGTACTGAGACAGTTACGCTGCCTAATGGTTACCACCTACTCACGCCGAAGAAGGCTAATGCGGTGGATGAGACTTATGCGTCGTTCACCGCTTCAAGTGAGGCTACAGGTGCAACACTCACCGTGAAGCAGCGTGTGGCCATCAAGAGGCGGCAGATACCACCGGACGGATATGCCGGATTTCGAAAAGTAATCACGGAGGCCAAATCTTATGCCGGCACACTCTATCGCGCCGAGAAAGGGGGTGCCCGATGAAGACAAGAATGATGCTTATCCTCTGCCTGGCTACACTAATGGCCTTCGTTATGGGCGCCTCCAATGTGTGTGCTCAGAGCTCTTATGACGGTCGTCTTGATATTGCCGCACTTATGAAAACTGCTCAGGAGAAATTCGATTTGCCGAATCAGGACGCGGTCATCTTATCCGAGGGACAATCGATTCATTGGTTCGCCGATGGTCGCCTTACGATGCTGGTGCATCGCATCGTCTGGATAAACTCGGAGATAGCCGTCAACCGCTATGCGGATAGCCGGATTCCGTTCGACAAGGACCACTGCACCTTCACGCCGCTGGCTCTTCGGACATGGCGGGATAATCAGTGGTGGCCTACGGACAGCTCTGGATTCGTCGAAACGCTTCCATTCCAGTTGGAAGCGACCTATGATTATACCAATATGCGAGAGATGATGCTGCTCCACAACGGCATCGCTATCCCGTGCATCGTCGAGCTTGCCTATCGCATTGAGGACAAGACGCCGTTCAGAAAAGGGACTGACGGTGTCTGGTTATTCAATCGCGAAGAACCCGCGGTCGAGAGTTGGTTTGAACTCGGGGTACCGGCGGGTACTGCTCCGCACGCGACTTCTGCAAACGGCGCGCCTGGGCCGCAGAAAACCAAAGACTCGCAGACTGGGCTGGATATCTATCGATGGAGCGCCGGCCCGATTGCGGCACAACCGCGCCCACACGTGGCAGATCCCACGGGTGACCTTCCTTATATTGCATGGACGACCTGGGAC
>DATKJY010000206.1:0-5148 GCA_035543175.1 Candidatus Acidiferrum sp. | reverse complement strand
GCCGACCAACTCGGCCGGGAGGCTGGCTTTTTGGAATGCCAGCGCAATCTGGTCGTCGCGCATATCGGTGACAGCAAGGTCATACAGATGGTTGAGCCGCATGAACTCATCGAATACATCGGTGGCAATAACCGCCATCGTCGGTACATTGACCTCGATTTCAGGAAAATCCTGCGGATTGTATTTGTAAGCCAATACGTCGGAGATGAAGGCAAGTCCCTGCGCTTTACCCCCCAACTCACCTGATCCGATATAAGTAAATCTAATCGATGAGTCGAAAAAGTGCCGGTCGAACCGGGTCAGCTTATCAAGTGAAGAACGGTAGGCTTTCGTACGCATCTTTCAACTTCCGCGGGCGAGTGACGGCGGATGCCCCAACCTTAACAGTGACAGCCGCGATGCCCATAATCGCTGATGTACAATACCATGTCAGCGCTTCCCGGACAAATGGAAACTGGCCGTCCAAAAAGAACTGCCGGGGCAGCAACTCCGCTCCGGCAGATCCACATCGAGTCATGCAAGGCGCAAAGCGCACGCGACGACTTATACCCAGCCTCGATCTTTACTGGCCTGAGCGACGCGACTGACTGCGATCACGTACGCAGCCTCGCGCATGTACAGTTTGCGCTGCCGCGCCAGTTCGCTGACTGCCTGGAAGGCGGCGGTCATCTTGACATCCAGCTTGCCGAGCACTTCATCCTTTTCCCAGTAGTAATTCATATTACTCTGGACCTGCTCGAAATAGCTGCACGTCACACCGCCGGCGTTAGCCAGGAAATCCGGAATCATGAAAATACCGCGCTCGGCAATCACTTTGTCGGCTTCCGGAGTGGTCGGACCATTGGCGCCTTCGGCAATCAACCGCACGCGCTTGCTGATCTTCTTCACCGTGTCGCCGGTAATCTGATTTTCAATAGCGGCCGGAATCAGAATATCCACGTCCTGTTCGATCCAGGCTTCGCCCGGGAGTACTTCGTATCCCAGACCCTTGGCCTTGTTCTTGTCGATGCCGCCGAATTTATCGGTGATACCGATCAATTCGTCCGGATTGACACCCGACATCTTGCGGAATGTATACGAGGTCTGATCCCCCTGGTCCCAACATGATACGCAGATCACTTTGCCGCCAATCTGCTGGTACAGCCTGATAGCGTACTGAGCGACGTTGCCGAATCCCTGAACACTGGCCACCGTCTGGTTCGGCTGCATGCCCAGTTCCTTCAAGGCTTCACGGACGGTGTAGATGACGCCATATCCGGTGGCCTCGGTGCGGCCTAATGAGCCACCCATGCCGACCGGTTTGCCGGTGATAAGACCGGGCAGCTTGCCGCGATGTATGGTCTCGAATTCATCGAGCATCCAGAGCATATGCTGAGCGTTGGTCATGACATCGGGCGCCGGGACATCGATAATCGGGCCGATATCGCGCGACAACTGGCGAACCCAGCCGCGGCAAATAGCTTCCTGCTCCCGCATGCTCAGGTTATGAGGATCGCAAATCACGCCACCTTTGCTGCCGCCGAGCGGGATGTCGACAACCGCGCACTTCCAGGTCATCCACATGGACAGAGCGCGTACGGTGTCGATCGTTTCCTGGGGGTGGAAACGGATGCCGCCCTTGCCCGGGCCACGCGAATCATTGTGCTGCACCCGGAAACCGCGAAATACGCGAGCGGTGCCGTCATCCATCCGAACCGGGATGGAGAACTGGTATTCGCGAAGGGGATTGCGCAGCAGGTCGCGGGTCGCCTTATCCAAACCGAGGATATCGGCGGCGCGGTCGAACTGAGCCTGGGCCATCGCAAAAGGGTTAAATGACTTACTATCCATCGATAGTTACCTCCTGTTAAGTGGCTGTGGTTGGACGACTGAAGCTGTCAACCAGGCACCAGGATTCCGCCTCGAGACGCGAAATCAACAGATCATATGGTCAGTAACCGGTTTCATCTGGTTGCATTGAAAACGTAGGATAATCAGAAATTCTCGTTTTCAATCAGTTTCTTTTTATGCGGACCTATTAGTACTTTATTTCACATGAAAAGTCAAGCGGATAATGGGCCAAATTCGGGATTGTAATATTAGTCGCTGAACCTCATCGAGTTAACCGGATGTTCGCGCCGAGCGTAACATTGATGTTTGCAGCTTAGGCGAATTTTGTGGTACATTATCCGGCTTATTGATAGGCGAGCCATGCAGATTGGAATCTTGCGTAAATGGGGCGTCAAGGTCAGCATACGGTTGTTTGCCGCGAGGCTCCGTAGAGATGCTCTCAGGATCGTGTTGTCGTCTCAGCCGGACGTCGGGGAATCTGGCGATGATCACCGCCAAGTTTTGTCCAGAATAGACGCCCCTTTGTCCATAGGGAGCGCCTATAAACAATACAAACCCTGTTTGATTTCATTCTATTCCTCCATTTCACGCAACTCCAACTAATATAGTCTGTTAAGTCAGTTTTGCCGCGTTTTGTCTCCTTTTGATGCCAGATAGCTCTTTTTTTTGCATAGCGTTACGTCCCCGTGAGGAAAAACCCGACAAGGCCGATATAGATTAGTAAGTGCCTTTGGAATAAGATAGTTATGAAATTTATGGGAACGGCGGTGTTTTTACTCTTAAAAAGGTTTTGAGCTTGTGAAAAAAATCCCTTGACAGTGCCGTCGAAACTCCTATAATGCGGACAGATTTGTCCGTTTTGAGTGAGAGTTGTGAGGATTGTCAGCCTTGTTTCCGCTTATCGACCAGCCCAACGAGACGCAGTCCCAAAAAATAAAACGATGAGAATCCCACCCATTCGGGAGGACATATGACCAAAGAAATCGCGGCTATTCCCAAACGGGAAGCTGACCTGCGAGAAGCCTTCTGGGACCAGGTAAGTCACTTACCCGAAGGTCACAAAATCAAGAACTGCCTTCAGTGCGGCACCTGTACCGGTACCTGCCCGGTCTCTTACGCGATGGATATTACGCCGAGAGAGACGATCGCGCTGTTCCGGGCCGGCCACATTGAAGATATCCTCCAGAGCCGGACCATCTGGATCTGTGCCTCGTGCTACTCCTGCACGGTGCGCTGTCCGATGGGCATCAAGATCACGGACACGATGTATGCTTTGAAGCGTCTGGCGATGGACAGAAAAATCTACCCGAACCGGTTTCCGGTGCACACGCTATCCAAGGCGTTCGTCGACAACGTCTACCGCTATGGCCGGAATTACGAACTCGGGCTGGGCATCCGGTACATGATGAAAGCCGGTATCGGTAAGTTGATTGGCAATATGGGGTACGGTCTCAGCATGATCCGTCGCGGGCGGCTGGGGTTGTTGCCCAAAAAGATACAGCGAGTGAACCAGGTCCGTGCGATCATTGAGCGGGCCAATCAGTTTGGAGAGTGACAATGCTGGAGTACGCATACTATCCCGGCTGCAGTCTGGAACACTCCGCCAGCGGGTACGACCGATCAGTCCGCGAGGTGTTCAAGGCACTGGGAGTCGGACTGCGTGAAATAGAGGATTGGAATTGCTGCGGTGCGACGATGTACATGTCGGTCAAAAAAATCGTCGCGTACGCCATCAGCGCGCGCAACCTGGCGCTGGCGCAGAAAATCGGTCTCGATATATGCGCGCCGTGCAGCAGTTGCTATACTATCCTCGAAAAGACCAACCGCTACATCTGCTGGGACCCGGCCGAGCGCGCTAAAATCAACGAGGCCTTGGGCGCCGCCGGTCTGTCCTACGACACGACTCTTCGGGTCCGCCATCCACTCGACATTCTGGTCAACGATGTCGGTCTGGACGCGATCAAAGCGAAGATGAAACGGTCGCTGAAGGGGATCAAAGTAGCGCCCTATTACGGTTGCCAGATTGTGCGGCCGTACGGCGCGTTCGATGATGTCGATGATCCCACCACCATGGACACGCTCCTTTCGGCGTTGGGCGCCGAAGTCGTGTACTATCCGAGCAAGGTCCGGTGCTGTGGGGGCATGCTGATGACTACGCAGACGCCGATCGCGCTGAAACTCAACAACAACCTGCTGCAGGCGGCGGTGGATAACGATGCCGAGATCATTGCGACAGCGTGTCCGCTCTGCGAGATGAATCTTGAAGCCTACCAGGGCAAGATCAACTCGACCTACGGCACGAATTTCAAGATTCCCATTGTGTACTTCACCCATCTGGTAGGGATTGCATTGGGAATTCCGGCCGAAAAAATGGGGCTCGACCAGTTGATGGTTCCCACTGAGCGTGTGCTCAGTAAGGCCAGGGAGGTGACCGCATGAGCGACATCGAGAAGAAAACAGACAGCAGCAAGCCGCGAATCGGCGTCTATGTCTGTCACTGCGGCAGCAACATCGCCAAAATGGTGGATGTCGCCAAAGTGGCGGAGATGGCCGGCAAGTTGCCCGACGTAATAGTCGCGAAACATTACCGATTCATGTGCTCGGACCCCGGCCAGGAGATGATTCAGAAGGACATCAAAGAGCACAATCTCAATCGCGTGATTGTCGCAGCCTGCAGTCCGTTGATGCATGAAAACACGTTCCGGACGGCCGTATCATCCGCCGGAGTGAATAGATATCTATTCGAGATGGCCAACATCCGTGAGCAGGTGAGCTGGGTGAGCACTGATCAGAATGAGGCGACCAAGAAAGCTATAGCGTTGGCGCGCGCCGCGGTGGCTCGCGTGCGGTTCCATGAGCCTCTTGAGATGCGCCGAGTTCCGATTCTGAAACGCGCCATGGTGGTCGGCGCCGGTATCGCGGGTATTGAAGCCGCGCTCCAGATGGCCGACGCCGGATTCGAAGTCGTGCTCATCGAGCGAGAATCTTCGATAGGCGGCCACATGTCCCAGTTTGATAAGACCTTCCCGACCCTCGACTGCGCGGCGTGTATTCTTACGCCGAAGATGGTGTCGGTCGGCAAGCATCCCAAGATCAAGCTGGTCACCTGGGCGGAGGTTGAAGAGGTGTCCGGTTCGATCGGCAATTTCAAAGTCAAGGTGCGCCGGAAACCGCGCTATGTCGACACCGAGATTTGCAACAGCTGCGGCACCTGCCTTGAAGTTTGTCTCAGCCGGCCGCTGCCCAAAGTGCGCCGCATGAAGCTCGGAGACAGGGTCTACCGGCAGGGAAGGTTGCTCGATGTCCGGGATAAATACA
>DATKJY010000205.1:0-5352 GCA_035543175.1 Candidatus Acidiferrum sp. | reverse complement strand
ATCGGTCCTTCGAGTCACTTCTAATCCCAAACGCGCAGGTCCCCCCTCTACCCAACGAAACTCTACCTTCGGATCAGTGAGTGGCTTGGGCGCTCCCATGACATCCTCATACCAGATTTCCCATGCGGGCCAGGCCTTGGGCTTGTCAAAGAGTAAATCAAACGTAATCGGGGAGGCCAGTAACTCCTTCTTCTGCAAGTAATCGAAGATTGATACAACGTCTCCCGCAAGGTTTAGCTTTACCATGTACCGTTGATTAGCGAGGAAGGCCGGGATGTCCTTGAACTCCTTAGCAAGTTCTACACCGGATTCATCTCCGTGACGATGGCCCATAAGGCCGGTCTCCAACTTGCAGAAATCCTTCGATGGCCGCACATCGTACACTTTATATCCGACCGAAGGTACGCGGGCGAGGAATATCACCTTTATGAGGTCGCTGGAGATCTTAGTGCTCTGCGATGGAACCTCTTTGCCGTTCGGGTTGAACACTCGCACATATTGGGGCACACCTTGCGGAAATGCCACCGTAGCTTCAACTATATCCTCGCGGGGAATCGATAGCGGATTGTAGACGATTACCGGCTCGCCTTTCGCCCGCGTATCAAGCTCAGGCGTAGTAGCGCTTACCGCATTTTCGAGAAGCCCGGCGAAGCGGTTCTGGCAAAGGAGTTCATCGGCCCACGAGAACTGATACGCCTCAGGAATGCTCGTCCCGGTCAAATCATCGTGGAACTGATGCCACAAAAAACGAATCCACGTGTCTTTGATATCCTGGCGCGGGTACTCGAATCCGCTCACCATCGAAGCTATTACGCTGGCGCGTTCAGTGGCGTCGGCGAGCAGTTCGTTCTTGCGATTCCAGCGCTTCATGGCGGCTTCGGAACTATAGCAGCCGACGCCGTGGCGGGTCATGACAAACTCGCCTTTGTATCTCGGGAGATTCACCTGTCCTTGCGATGCGGTGAGCTCGGTAAGATCGTCGGCGCCGATGCTGGTCACGGTGATGGGACCATCGCTGGTCATGGATTTGTTAAGCCAATCCACTGATAGAGAATCGGGTGAGCCGCCGATATCGCCGGTCCCGAAATACATGAATCCGGCGTACAGTCCCGACAACTTCCCTTCGCGATCGATGTGGTCCAGCCAGAGGCTGTCGCGGCTGAGGTCGGCGCGGATTTTCTGATCGTACGGACCGGGCTTGAGTCCGGCCACGACTGTGGAGCCGTCGACTCCCTCCCAGATACCTATATCATACGGCACCTTCACCGATGAGCCCCAGGAAAGCTTCTGTGTTGAGAAACTTCTTAGACCGCAGTGTGCGGCAATCGACGGGAGCGCGTAACCGAAACCAAAGCAGTCCGGCAGCATGATATCGTAGCTTTTCTTGCCGAACTCCTGCTTGTAGAAGCCGTTGCCGTAGAGAGTCTGGCGCACCAGCGATTCGAACGACGGCATGTTGACATCGACCGCATCCACCCAGCTTCCGGACAACCGCCACTGGCCACTTGCGACCAGCGGTTTGAGTTTAGCGTACTCCTCGGGGTAGTACTCTTTCAGGAGCATATATTTGAATGCGCCCTCGAAACTGAATTTGTATTTGGGATAGAGCGCCATCAGTTTGAAATTGTCGCGAAACGTGCTTGGTACATATTCGTTGATGGTGTTCTGAATGGTCCAGCGCCACTGGGTGTCCAGGTGTGCGGTGGCGACCACTCCGAGAGTCTGTTTTCTTGGTTTGGTTGAATCGCCCGGCGTCTGGCTGCTGACCGTTGAGGCCAGTCCGATGACGATCACGGTCATGGCGGCTATGAATCTTCGCATCGTTTCATTCCTCTATCATTCATTTTCGAATATTCCGGTCCAATCGGTCGAAAAACGCAATCTATGACCTCGTCAGTCGAAACCCCCGTTGTTTGAGTCTGTCCAATAGCACTGCTCCCAGAATGACGAGACCTAAAATGACTTTTTGCGTATAGCTTTCCACGTTAGTGAGGTTCATGCCGTTCTGGATGACGCCAATCACGAACGCGCCAATAAGCGTGCCGAAAATGCGTCCTTCGCCGCCGCTTAAGCTCGTGCCACCAACGACAACCGCTGCGATGACATACAGTTCATAGGTCACTCCGTAGGTGGGAGCGCCGCTTTTGAGCTGGGACGACATCAGCACGCCGCCAAGCCCGGCGAGCATACCGCACACGGTATAGACGACAAACAGAATCAGTTTCACGCGGATGCCGGAGAGACGGGCGGCTTCTTCGTTGCCCCCGACCGCGTAAATGTATCGGCCGAGCGTGGTCCTCGTCATGATGAAGTGGGCGATGATATACAAAATTACCATCAAAATTACGGCGTTGGGGATTTTGAGAAGCGGATCGGCGCCGCGACCGAGCCAGATGAACTTATCCGGTATCTGATAAATCGGTTTCCCCTGTGAAATGATATATGCGACACCGGCAGCTACCTGCATCATAGCGAGGGTGGCGATAAAGGGCGGGATGCGAAAACGGGTTATCATCAAGCCACTGAAGGCGCCGGTGGCGCCGCAGAGGAGAATGCCGGCGAAGCTGGCCAACAGCAGCGTGCCGGATGTTGCATTCTCTCCGCCGGCCGCGCCCACGAGCCAGGCTGTTACCACGGCTGAGAGGGCAATGAGGCTGCCGACCGACAGATCGATTCCGGCGGTGATGATCACCATGGTCATGCCGATGGCGATGATCGCGATGACCGTAATCTGATTGGCGACATTACGAAGGTTGTCCGCCAACAGGAAGGTCGGCCAGCGATGCGACGGTGGTGTGAGAATCGTTACTCCCGCGAGTTTCGGAAACTGCGCCTTGACCGATTGTGCCACCGGCTCGTACGACTGTGTGGTAGCGATGCTCTGGACAACGATACCGGAATCACTAAGGTTCGCCATTGCTGAGCGCACGATGGCCGGGTCACCGGAGATTATTCGGGTCTTGAAGCCTCGTTGTGTCGCCAGCGCCTCAAGCCTGTCCGCGAACTGGCGATCTTCGGCATTATCACGCGAGACAATTAGGATACAGCCGGTAGAGGGTTCGTCGGTTAGGAGCTTCGACAACGATTCGGCCGCGTCCACGCCGGTCGGAAATTGATCTCGAAGAGTGAGGACAGAAAACAACAGGCAGAGAACGAGCAGCACGATTAACATGCCGTAATCGGCAAGAAAGCGCGGCATCCCTTTGCTTACCGTTTTCATGGTGTTGTCACCGCTTCCTCAACCTCAACTGGCCAGTGCCATGATGGCTTCCTGGGTGGCGTTGCGAACATCAGTGATCTCGCCGGCGACACGACCTTCGCGCATGACGAGAATACGGTCGCTGATGCCGAGCACTTCGGGCAACTCCGAAGAGATGACGATAATCACCTTGCCCTGCGCCGCGAGTTCATTGATGAGAAGATACATTTCGTATTTCGCGCCGACATCGATCCCGCGTGTCGGCTCGTCGAAAATGATTACCTGCGAATTGGTTTCGAGCCATCGAGCTACCAACAGCTTCTGTTGATTGCCTCCGGAGAGATCCGCCACGCGTTGCTCGGGGCCGGACAGCCGGATATTGAGCGATTTGACCCTTTCGAAAAACCGGGTCTTTTCCATGGGGCGATTTATCCAGCCCAGTCGAGACCAGCGTGACAGGTTGGGGAGGGCGAAATTGTCCTTTGAGGATGCAATGAGCACTAGCCCTTGCGCCTTGCGATCTTCGGTCAACAAGCAAATACCGCGCAATATAGCGTCCCGCGGCGTGCTGACATCGATTGCCTTGCCGTCGAGCAGAATCTCGCCCGATTCCTTTCGATCGGCGCCGAAAATCAGGCGAGCGATTTCCGTACGTCCTGCCCCCATAAGTCCGGCCAGCCCGAGGACCTCGCCGGCTCTGACGGAAAAGGATACATCAGTTACCGGTCCACCGATCAGATGGCGCACTTCAAAACGGACTTCGCCGAGCTTGGCAGCTACTTTCGGGAACTCATCTTCGAGTGAGCGGCCGACCATCTGCTCAATAAGGTGCTTTCGAGTCATTGATTTTGTCGGCTGGGTGTCGATCGTCTGGCCATCACGCATGACTGTGATCCGGTCAGAGATGGCAAACACTTCGTCGAGTCGATGGCTGATGAAGATGATGCCGATTCCCCGTTTCGCCAGCTCTCGAAGTACTGCAAAAAGAGCCTCAACTTCATGCGGCGCCAGCGCTGCGGTCGGCTCGTCCATGACCAGGATGCGGGCGTCGGCGATCATGGCGCGCGCGATCTCTACTGTCTGCTGCTGCGCGATACTCAAATCTGCCACTTTAGCCTGAGGGTCAATTTCGACTCCCATTTTCAAAAGCAGTTCGTGCGCGGTCCGATGCTCTAATGGCGCATCGATGACACCACGGCGGGTGTGTTCGCGCCCAAGAAACAGGTTGGCCGCAACCGTCAGTTGTGGGACAAGGGTAAATTCCTGATAAATGGCTGAAATGCCGGTATGAAGTGACTCCAAGGGAGTGGCAAACGAAACAGCGTGTCCGTCCAGAAGAATCTCACCCTCGTCGGCCTGATGGACGCCGGTCAGAATCTTGATGAGCGTGCTTTTTCCTGCGCCATTCTCGCCGACCAGCGCGTGAATCTCGCCCGTGAATAATTCAAATGCGCCTGAACTGATAGCCTGAACGCCCGGGAATGACTTCCGGATACCGCGCATTATCAACAAGGCCGGTGGCCTGCTGGGATTGGAGACGATCTCTTCCACCGCGCGAGCTCGATTCGTTTATTGTGCATCCGCAGTGGTAAACAGAGCGCACGGGATGAGTATGGTCGGGTTGACCGTACCGCCGCCGATATATGTCTTGACCGCGTCGATTGTCTGGCGACCGATCACTTTCGGCTGCTGAATCACGTCGGCGTAGATCTTTCCCGCTTTGATCGCTGCGCGCGCCTCAGGCACGGCGTCGAATCCGATGATGGCGACTTTGCCCGCTTTGCCGGCTTTTTCAACCGCTGCCAGCGCGCCCAGCGCCGAGTCATCGTTGATTCCGAATATGGCGGTCACATCCGGGTGAGCCTGGAGAATATCTTCGGCCGTCCGAAACGCCTGGTCTTTCACGCCGTGACCGGAAAGCTTCGCGACAATCTGAATCCCCGGCGCCTTGGCCATCTCTTCTTCGAATCCTTTCACTCGCTGAATGACCGATTCCACCTCGGGATGGTCGATAATCGCGACTTTGCCGCTTCCGTTGAGCGCTTTCACCACTGCCTGCGCTGCGAGGCGACCGCCGGCGACGTTATCCGAGGCAACGTGCGTGACGATTTTCACACCTTCGGCAAGGCAAGCAATATCGGCGGTAAAGACCG
>DATKJY010000204.1:0-19272 GCA_035543175.1 Candidatus Acidiferrum sp. | reverse complement strand
TCATCTGCAACGGCGACGAGGGTGACCCGGGCGCTTTCATGGATCGAAGTATCATGGAAGGTGATCCGCACGCCGTACTCGAAGGCATGATGATCGCCGCGTATGCCGTCGGGGCAAAGCAAGGGTACATCTACGTTCGTGAAGAATACCCGCTTGCCGTTATCCATCTGCAAAAAGCCATCAGCGACTGCCGCGAATACGGCATATTGGGTGAGAATATTCTCGGCACGGGGTTTTCGTTCTCAGTTAAGATAGCCCGCGGGGCCGGAGCCTTCGTGTGCGGTGAATCGTCCGCCCTGATGAAATCGGTGGCCGGCGAAGTCGGCGAGCCTCGCGCCAAATATATTCGATCCGTGGTCAAGGGCCTCTATGACCAGCCGACCGTCCTGAACAACGTTGAGACCTACGCCAACGTGCCCCTCATCATTCGCAACGGGGCGGACTGGTTCAGAGGAATCGGTACTCCGAAAAACACCGGCACCAAGGTCTTCTCGTTGGTCGGCAAAGTCCGGAACACCGGACTTATTGAAGTTGCTCTGGGAACGACTCTTCGCGAAATCATCTACGATATCGGCGGCGGCATTATCGATGGTCGCCCTTTCAAAGCCGTTCAGACCGGCGGACCCTCGGGAGGTTGCCTGCCGGAATCGATGCTTAATCTCCCGGTGGATTTCGATTCGCTGACGGCGGCCGGCTCCATGATGGGTTCCGGCGGCATGATTGTCATGGATGATAAGACCTGCATGGTTGATGTCGCTCGCTATTTCCTCCAATTCCTCGTCTCTGAATCTTGTGGTAAGTGTGTCCCCTGCCGAGAGGGATTATATCAGCTGCATGCGCTGACGGTCAAAGTATGTGAAGGACGCGGGACTGAGGAAGATCTCGCCAAGATGGAACAGTTGTCTCAAATGGTGGTCGTGGGATCACTCTGCGGGTTGGGTAAGTCCGGGCCCAATCCGCTGTTATCGACTATTAAGTTCTTCCGCGATGAGTACCTGGCCCATATCCGCGACAAGCGGTGCCCGGCCGGGGTGTGTCGGGAGCTTATCAAGTACACGATCATTCCCGAGAAGTGCAACGGATGCATGGCTTGTATCGCGGCTTGCGCCTACAATGCTATTACCGGTCAGAAGAAAGAGCCGCACGTCATCAATCAGGAGGCGTGCGAGCGCTGCGGCGCCTGTGTGGCCGTATGCAAGCACGACGCTATTGAGGTCACTTAGGAGTTCGACATGGTTACGATTACGATAAATGGCAAGCTGGTCAAAGCACAGGACGGCGAGATGCTCCTGACCGTGTTGCGCCGCGAGAAGATAGACATTCCGGCCCTGTGCCACCACGAAGCTGTCGAACCGTACGGCGCATGTCGGTTGTGCATGGTCGAAATCAGCCGCCCGGAATGGAAAGGCGGGACCGATCTGGTGACGTCTTGCCTCTATCCTGCCTCCGAAGGGCTGCTGGTCCAGACACACACGCCGACCGTCATCGAACTTCGCAAGACTATTCTCGACCTCTACCTGGCCCGCAACCCCAACACACCTCTCATCCAGAATCTGGCGGCTCAGTATGGCATTACTTCAACCAGCTACGAAGTTGTACCGGAGCCGAATGATTGCATCCTGTGTGGTCTGTGCACTCGCATTTGTGACCACATGGGTTTCAAAGCGATCTCAGCGGTCAATCGCGGGCATGGTCGCGAGATTGCGCCGCCGCTGCGCCAGGCGCCGCCCGATTGTGTCGGCTGTCTGGCCTGTGCCCTCAATTGCCCCACTCACTATATTAAGTTCAGCGATGATGGTACGCTGCGTGTCATTTGGGAACGGAAGTTTGAAATGCTCAAGGACAAGCGCACCGGGCAGGCAAATATCACCAGAGAATTTGCCGGCTACCTCATCAGAAATCGCCAGATACTTCCGGAATATTTTGAGTCGAGCGATGAGTCCCACCGCAAGGAACTGGCGGCAGGCATGGGCAAAATCACTCAGTGGAGTCGGGAGCCTCAATCATGAACTCGCGCTTTGTGGTCACGCCCAACTTGTGTACTGGCTGCCGCACCTGCGAGCTGGCCTGCTCCTTCACTCACGCAATAGACGGCAAACCGGGCCGAAGCCGGATTTATCCGCTCGCCGGCGGCTACAAGGATTTGTACGTGCCCGTGGTTTGTCTGCAGTGCGAGGATCCCGCCTGCGTGAAATCCTGTCTGGTCGGCGCGATTGCCTTCAACGAAACGACCGGCGCTTGGGAAATCAACCACGAGAAATGCGTCCGCTGCATGGCTTGCGTTGCCGCCTGCCCGTTCGGATGCTCGTTATTCGACCGCCAGCACAACCTGGTAATGAAATGCGATTTATGTGGTGGCGACCCCGTCTGCGCGCATTTCTGCCCGACCAAAGCGCTCGTGTACCGGGAAATTCCCGAAGCTCGGTTGAAATCAGTAGGTTAACCGGATTGTCTGAAGAGACTGCAGAGCGGCAGGCGAAGTTGCCTGCCGTTTTTCGTTGGGGATTCAGCCGCCTTTATTGGGCCACAATCATCTCGATGCAGTCTTCGGGACACACTTCGACGCACAGCCCGCAACCATGACATTTGTCCCGATCGACCAGCATATTGTCATCGACCAGGCTTCTCGCCCCGAAATGGCATTCATCGATGCAGACACCGCACAACGTGCAGGCGTCAAGGTCCGTCAGTTCCCTGAGACTCCCCTTATCGCACTTCTCGGCCGGATTGAGAAAGTACTCGCAGCAGTCGGCACAGCAGAAGCAGATTCCCTCCGTAAGGCTGCGGTCCTCGTGATTGCGGAACGGCCGGGCGACCAGACGCTTGGACTGGGCCTCCAACAGAAGTCGTTCGACTTCCGCCTCCCCCGCCTCGTGTGATCCAGAGAATTTGGTCGTGATGTCTGCGCGGAACCAGAGGCAGACGTCGACTCGAGACTGCTTACAACTCCCGTGTCTTTCGCGACACCCGCAATTGGCGATCCAGTAGCGATCATGTCGAGCGATCAGGGCCCTTGCCTGATCATGTGTGCAGACATAGTGTATCGGAGTGTCGTTATCAGCCACTTTCAACTCCTGCCGCATCTGCTGGCATCTCTTCCTAATAAAATACTAAATTAGCCATCAATTTGCAAATGCGCGGCTGCTGATTTCAGTTCGGTGGCCACGGCCGGCTGCCGCGCCCTCCGGCTCGATGCGACCGCCAAAAACCCCTTGACTTTAAAGTCAAGGGCAAGCTAATTAACAAGTTAGACGGTTTCGAGAGGTGCGGCGAATTTCTCCGCTGCGGAACCATCGTAAGTACATTAACGTACACAAACTTAGGCCACGAGTGGAGGCTCAGATCATGAAGCTGACTGATCGCGTGCAGGACGGTATAGTGATTTTGCAACCTAAAGGCAAAATCATGGGCGGCCCCGACGCCAGCCTTCTGCACGACAAACTGTACGAATATATCAAACAGGACATGCGGAAGGTCGTCATCGACCTGAAAGAAGTCGACTGGATGAACTCCACAGGCCTGGGGATTCTCATTTCCGGATACACCACGCTTCGAAACAACCACGGCCACCTCAAACTGGCCAATGTGACCGACAAAATCCAGTCACTGCTGACCATTACCAAGCTGGTGACCGTGTTCGAATCGTACGATTCGGTTGAGGACGCGGTAAAAACGTTCAAGTAATTGATGCGCGACAAGTAATTTCGTTTTCACATGTAGTGCAGGTGGACGTCAGCGCGTCTGCCTGTTTTTTTGGAGTCAGGTGCAGCATGGATAAACCCATCATCTCGGGGGACACTATCATCATTCCCTCGAGCCAGGAGAATCTCGCCGATGTCGACCTCTTCATTGAAGGCACGCTTCGCGGCTATGGTGTCCAGGAATCGATTATCGCAGATATCGCCATCTCCGTATCGGAACTTGTCAATAACGCCATCCTCCATGGCAACAAGTCGTCTCCCGACAAAGCCGTAACCGTCAGCATTGCCCGCGTCAACGGCTCCGTTCAGATAACCGTCAAAGATCAGGGGATTGGATTTAATCCGGAGAAGGTCGCCAATCCGATCGAAGACGCTAATCTGCTCAAGGAGGTCGGGCGCGGAATTTTCATCGTCCGTTCCTTAATGGATTCCGTCGAAATAACCGGCTCCTCCGAAGGAACCGTCGTCTGTATTACGAAAGCCATTTAACGCATACGATGGGGCGAGCGTCAGCATCCCATGAACCTTGACCTGCTAAAAACCCTCCTTTATTTCACCACCGGTGGTTTTCTGGTCTTTCTGGCCATCACCGTGACGCGCGATAATTTTGTCAACCGACTCAATCGCGTCACCGGTGCCATGCTGCTCTTTGCAGGTCTCGGACCCATTTGCCTGGCGCTCGGTTCTATTATCGATCAGGCCGCCAGCGGCCAGAATTTTCACAACACAGCCGTTTATCAATTGCATACAGTCTGGGAGTTCTTTTTCCCGACTCTGCTGATATTCGCTCTCGTCTTCCCCGTCGACCGCCTCCGCGAGTTCCGTTCGAAGCGATTGCCGGTCCTCATATTCGTGCCGCAGGTCGTCCACCTGATCATCATGCTGTTCTTTTCGGATATCAACAAGCTGTTGCAGTTGGTCGAGCTCGATCCTTCAAGCGAAGGCTTCGCAACGCTGATTCTCAAACCGTTCTCGTACTTGTTTACCGGTGTCCTGTTGGTCATCGGCTTCGTCCGCTCTTACGAGCAGTCGATCTTTGCCGCCGTCAACTTTTCCTTCGCGATCGCCGCCGTCTACGCCCTTGAAAGTGGCAGCAGGTTTGTTCGTGAGCCCCGAGTAGTCAGCCAGACCAAGACCGTGCTCTGGGGTGTGCGTCTGGGACTGGGAGCCTTTGTGCTCGCGACGCTCATAGCGCTTCTCCGAGTTCGATTCCTTCCCGAGCAAACTGGACCTGTCCTGATCATGGCGGGCGTAGTCGTGGGGTCCGTGTTGTTTGCCATCGCCATCATTCGGTTCCAGTTCCTCGACGTCCAGTCGATCTTCCGCCAGTCGTTCATTTACACTCTGGCGTCCGCGGTGCTGGTCGGCGTCTACGTAGTCTTAGGACTGCAATCGAAACAGCTGCTGACGCCCTTATTCGGCGAGCGCGCCGAAACGGTCAGCTACGTGTTTATGATCTTTGCCCTGCTGCTTTTTCAACCGATTTCGAGTTGGCTGGATAATATTATCCGCTCGATGTTCATTCGCACGCGTACCGATTATCGTAATATCATTGAACGATTTTCTCGCCAGGTCATTTCGATTTTCGAACCGGAACGACTCCGCCGGACCTGCGAAGAGACACTGAAGACAGCTCTCCTGGTTGAAGACGTGTATTTTGTGATTTACGACTACAGTATCGGCGAATATGCCCTGCTCCCGTCTGACCAAACGAGTGAACGCAAAGTGATCGACCGCGAGGACTTGATGCTACGAGGCATAAACCTCCTTGACGCGCCCACCCATTACAGTCTTCTCAGCGACTACGAAGAAGGCTCCGCCCTGGCCGAACAGCTCAAGGGCCACAAGGTTAAGTTGATCGTTCCGATGAAAGACGCCGAGCACCTGCTCGGATTTCTCGCGCTGACGTCGAAGGCGGCCGGCTATCGATACTCGGCCGAAGATTTCAACCTGCTCGGCGTACTGGCTAACCAAATGGTGACCTCGTTAACCAACGCTCGTCTCTACGTCGAATCGCTCGAGCGCTTGCGACTTCAGGAAGAAGTCAACATGGCACGCCAGATTCAGCTTGATCTGCTTCCATCGACGCCGCCGCAATTGCCCTGCCTCACCATTTGTGCCAGTTCCATTCCTTCTCGTACCGTTGGGGGAGACTTCTACGATTTCGTGCCGATCGACGATGGCGCCCGTCTCGGAATTGTCATTGCCGATGCCTCCGGTAAGGGTATGCCGGCCGCCTTGATGATGGCCCAGATGCAGGCGATGATTCGAAGCGAGGTGCATAACGGCAACTCGATTTCCACCATGCTCAAGAACGTCAATCAGCAAGTCGTTCAAACGACCTCGGCCGAGAAATTTGTCACCCTGTTTTACGGCGAGCTGAACACGCAGGATGGTCTGTTTAGCTTCTCAAACGCCGGGCACAATTATCCCATTCTTGTACGCGCCGGCGGCGCCATCGAACTTCTCGAAACCGGCGGGCCTATCATTGGGGCGTTTCCGGACATTCACTATACTTCGGAGACAGTCCAGCTTAATCCCGATGATATGCTGTTCTTTTTCACCGACGGACTCTCTGAAGCTATGGACGCCCAGGGCAAGGAGTACGGCGAAGAGCGGGTTCGTGAATTTGTTTCTCGTCGTCACAACGAAGATCCGCAGACGTTGGTGGATACTCTCCTAAACGACATGCGAGCCCATGACCCAAGCTGGCCACCGCAGGACGATACCACCATCATAGCCTTGAAAATGCATAGTATCTCTGGTGCCGACAATGGACGATAAACACGCTCGCTTTGACGCCGAAAAGCTGTTCGAACGCAAGAAACACCATTGCGGCTATCACTTCTGTCCCTTGTGCGGCAAAATTCTGGTCGAGAGCGACATCGACGGCCATAGCCGCCTCGCCTGCCCCGATCCGTCGTGCGGCTTTATTTTCTATCAGAATCCTATCCCTGCCGCCGGCGCTATCATCGTCCAGAATGACCGCATCCTTCTCGTGAAGCGCGGCCATCCACCCCGAGTGGGCTGGTGGTGCATCCCCGCGGGATTCATGGAATGGGACGAGCACCCGTCGCAGACTGCCATCCGTGAATTGGAAGAAGAAACCGGTCTCATAATCAAACTCGACGGCTTCTTCGAAGTCTACAGCGGCGTCGATGACCCGCGTTCTAACGCCATTCTCTTGCTCTATCTTGCTACGGTCACTGGCGGCGACCTGCGCGCGGGCGATGACGCCCTTGAGGTGCGCTTCTTTGGTTTCGACGAGTTGCCTGACCAGATCGCGTTTGCTTCGCATCGCCAGGCCTTGGGCGATTACAATCGACGTTTCCGCGGCAGGGCATAGAGGGACCTACTCGTGGCAGCCTCCTTCCGAACGCGCCTTTTCAGACTCTTCCTCGTATTTGCCATTATTCCGGCGTTACTGGTCACTGCGCTGGCATTTTACCTGCAACTTTCGTCGGGTAATCGGACCGGAGGCGACGAGAAAATCTCAAGCAGCGTGACCGACTATTATAGCTCATTCGTTGCCGATAGAATTGACCGGGAGATCGATCAATACCTATCGACCGGATCAACGACTCTTCCGGCCCTGGATTACCTGTTCATCGCCCAGGCCGGCTTGACTACCCGTGTCATCGGCTCCGAAAAGGATCTGTCCGCCGTCACGATAAGAGAAATTGTCAAGGCCACTACCGAGCGCACACGCGGCATCGTCCAGTCGGATAAGCGGTTTTACCAGTATGTCGCCCGCCCGCAATCTTCCGGTGCAACGATCGTCGCCGGCATGTTTCATGGACGCGACTTCGCTGCATTGCTCGACGCTGTCAGATCGGAAAGCGCCACTCGAAGCATCGGTCGCGAGCTGCACACACAGTATTTGTACTTCCTCGTCGCTCTCTTCCTCGGACTTCTTGTTTTGACGTATCTCGCCGCGTTTGCGTTTTCGTCCCGCCTGTCTACCTCGCTTTCACGACCGCTCATTGAACTCAGTGATGCCTCACGCAAGATTGCAGTCGGCGATTTCAGGCAGACCGTCGGCATTCACGGCACCGATGAAATGAAAACGCTCATTGTTAACTTCAATACCATGGCGTCGCAGCTTGACAACACTACTTCCCGCCTGGCTCAGACCGAACGGGTTGCTGCCTGGCGTCAGGTGGCGCGCCGCTTTGCCCACGAACTCAAGAACCCGCTTCAGCCAATTCTGGTGTCGTTATATCGCATCGAAAAACAGCTTTTCGGCACGGAGTCCTACGACAAAATCTACGAACCGCTCAAGGCCGCGGCTGACGAGGTCAAACATCTCAGCATTTTGGCGGACCGATTTTCACATCTGGCCAAGCTCCCGCCACCCAACCTCGAACGCACGGACCTTCGCGAGTTGGCCGTATCCATCACCGAACTCTACCGGGACAAGTTATCGGTTTACACGGTTACCACCGCTCTTCCCGATTCATCTCTGTCGGTTGTTACCGATGTCGCCTACGTACGTGAAATTGTTCATAATCTCTTACAAAATGCCATCGATGCCTCTGAACCGGGGGGCCGCATCCATATTGCGTTGGAGCGAAAGAACCGCGAGGCGTTGCTTTCAGTTGCCGATAGCGGCATCGGAATGGATGCCGAAACACTGGCCTCAGCTCGCCTGCCGTATTTCACGACCAAGGAGAAGGGCACGGGACTCGGCCTGGCCATTGTCGAAAAATCCATCAGCGAGCTGGGTGGAAGATTGATCATCGAGTCCGCAAAAGGACACGGCACGCGCGTCACGATCACTCTGCCTCTGGAATCCTGAACTATGCCGTATCGCATTTGCATCATTGATGATGAGCCGAATATCACCGTCTCGTTTTCCTCTCTCCTGAAGGATCAGGGTTACCGAACAGAGACGGCCGGGTCTGCTGAAAATGGTCTCCGGCTCATCACCAGTCGTTTATATGATCTCGTTTTGCTCGATATTCAATTGCCGGGGATGTCCGGACTTGAAATGCTAAAACAACTCAAAGAGATTGCCCCGGCTCCGGTGACGATTGTCATCTCGGGGCAGGCCGATATTCCGAAAGCGATCGAAGCGCTGCGTTTGGGAGCTGTTGATTTCCTTGAAAAACCGGTGCCGCCGGAGCGACTGATCGCCACCGTGAAGACCGCCTTGCTCCTGGCGTCCGCCAATCGCCAG
Source organism: Candidatus Acidiferrum sp. (assembly GCA_035543175.1). Lineage (GTDB taxonomy): Bacteria > Zixibacteria > MSB-5A5 > GN15 > FEB-12 > DATKJY01. The sequence continues at coordinate 10,392 of DATKJY010000204.1, read as the reverse complement.
CGCAATCTCCTGGTTGAGACCTTCGAGGACGAGAACTTGATGATCGGTGCTTCACCGGCTATGAAAAGACTCGCGGCTACCATCGCCCAGGTCGCTCCAACCGACACTACCGTACTGATCACGGGTGAAAACGGTACCGGCAAGGAACTGGTAGCGTCGCGACTCTATCTTACCGGGAAACGACGAGAGTACCCGTTTATCAAAGTCAACTGTCCCGGCATTCCCGAGACTCTTTTTGAATCAGAGCTGTTCGGCCACCTGAAGGGGGCATTCACCGGAGCAGTGAAGGATCATCCCGGGAAATTCGTTCAGGCTGACGGCGGCACCATTTTCCTGGACGAAATAGGCGATCTGCCGGCATCCTGCCAGGCTAAATTGCTTCGCGTGCTGGAGAGCGGCGAGGTAGAGACGCTCGGCTCCGGGGCGCACCGCCAGGTCGATGTCCGCATCATTTGTGCCACGAATCGCCCCCTTGAACGGCTCGTCTCCGAACGACTGTTTCGAGAAGACCTGTTCTATCGTATCTCCGTTTTCAGAATTGACGTGCCCCCATTGCGCCGACATAGCGAAGATATCCCTCTTCTCATCGGCGCCTTTCTGCGACGATTTGATCCGTCGGGCGAGACTCATCTGACACCGGATGCCATTGCCCATTTGACGACACTTGATTATCCCGGCAACGTCCGGCAATTGAAAAACCTCGTTGAACGTCTCACAATCCTTCACCGAGGCAAGCGCGTTGGTGTTGGGGACATTGCGTCTCAGCCGGGTCGAGCCAACGCGATCTCTACCGATACGTGTGAGGAGAGCTCGCTGGCGGAACGGATTGAGCGATTTGAACGGGGTGTCATCGAATCGACACTTACCGCTTGTTCGGGCAATATCTCCGAAGCCGCCAGAAAGCTGTCCGTGGACAGGGCCAATCTCTCCCGGCGAATAAAAGAGCTCGGCCTGAAAGAATCGTGACCCGAAAATGTGCATTCGCGTGTGAATTCGCCACACTTCGAATCGTCAACCCTCGCCTATCCGTCGGGAATTACAAACTTGACGATTTGGCATCAAATTTGTTCTATGCGCGGGTAAATTCGGAGGAGATATGAATCGACAATTCTTGATGCGTCAAATCACGGCCCTATCACTTCTGCTCGGTCTGGCCGCAGGTTCCCGAGCCCAGGAGACCCAATACAAGGAATATGCTCCCGTGCAGGATCGAAAGGTCCTGTTCATACTCTCCTACAACGACAACACGCTTTCGATCAATCTCCCCGTAGATTCCGGATACCAGTCGGCTTCCTTCCCTCGACAGGGAATCACCATTGACAAGGGTGTCGTGTTTGCCGAGCGCAAGCCGCTGTTCGACGGACAGGGCTTGCTCATACACGGACAGGTCATCGATTATGCAAGTATATCCGACCTCCGCATCTCGCGTGATGACAAGTGGATGGCGATCACGTTCTACGCTATGCCGACAGGCGCAGGAAGTGCCGCCAGAATCCGTCGCGGTAATCGAATTACCTTCTCCGATAGCATAGTGATCGACAAGAACGATTTCGTTCGCGGGACCATTTTCTCCGTCACCGGGAATATAGATGTCCTGGGTGAAGCTAATAAGGATGTCGTCTCGCTCTTCGGCAACGTCACACTTGAGCCGCTGGCGGTGGTTCGGGGAGACTTAGCTACCATCACCGGCGCCGTGACTGTTCCCCGGAACGCGTCGGTCTACGGCGCCGTGTATTCCGGCTCCGGCAAGGGTGTCGGCAAGCGTCACCGCTTCTTCCGCCATGAAAATGAACTCGAGGTAACCGGCGAGTTCCACTATAACCGTGTCGATGGAGCCACCCCGTACGTGGGACTCAAATTCCAGGACCAGGACTCACTGCTCCCATCGGCCTGGGTGAGCTTCGGACGAGCTTTCGCGTCTAAACGCTGGCGGTACGAAGTCGGACTCGAGCAGACAATCACGCGCCAACGCCCTCTGTCGGTTGGTGGCACTTACTACCGGAGGCTGGCATCGGGCGATGATTGGCTGTTGAGCGATAATGAAAATCTCGCCTTTACGCTCTTGGCAAAAGAGGATTTTAAGGATTATTACGAAGCTGAGGGCGGCACGCTATACGCCCGGTTCCGACCAATCCCTAAGCTTACACTGGAAACGAGCTATCGAAATGAGAAGACTCACTGGCTGGAAGCACATAGGAACCTGTGGTCCCTCTTCGGTGGCGATAAACGATTCGGCCTCAATTTTGGAACGGTGGACTCCGCCTATCGAGTGATTGGAATCTCTGAAATCGATACCTCGACCAACGCCTCTCTGACATTTTCTGCCGACTATGATACGCGCAAGACCGAAGAACCCTTCTCCGCTTCCGCCTGGAGGCTGGCCGGCGAACTCGAGTGGTCGCACAAGAGTTTTGGCTCCGATTTCGATTATCGGCGCTACACTCTCGATGTCGTTCGCTATCAGCGCGTGACTCGATACACCATGCTGCTGTCACGGGGTATGTTCGGGGGCAGCGACGGGTACCTTCCCATGTATAAGCGGTTCTTCCTCGGTGGCCTCGGGACGCTTTATGGATACAAGCAAAAGGAGTACATGGGGAACCGCTTCTGGATGATCAATTCGGAATATCGCGTGCAATTCCCCCGGACCGATCTTGCTTTCGGTGTCTTCTACGATATCGGCCAGATCGCTAATAACCACCCATTGAACGGCGATGTGGAGGTGAAGAGCTCGCTGGGTGCGGCAATTTACCTCAGTTCGGATTTTAGACTGAGCATCGCCAAGCGGCTCGACCGATCGTACGACGATAATCCCAAAACCTACGTGCGATTCGACCGCGCCTTTTGAATTCGCTATGCAGGCGTCGGCAAGGGTACGCATTGGGCCACGACCAATAATCTTTCTTCTGGCTCTGTGGCTGTCCCTCGCCGGCCAGATACTCGGACAGGATGCCGAAACGGTCTCCTACGATTTGCTCGCCCGCGGAGGCCGATTAGTTGCCTCCCTCGACTTGAGTTCATTTCTTACCACTTCGACGATGACTCGGTTGGGCCAGGGAATCAACTTCGCTCTGGATTGCCGTCTTGCCCTCCAAACTCCACGGCGATTATTCGGAAGCCGTACTGTAAGTCAGACGGAGTTTGCCTGGCGTATTGGTTACCGTCCTGTTACCGAGGACTACACTATTGCTGGTTCGTCGACCGGCTGGAAACAGACCCAGGTTTTGTTGACCGCAACCGATCTCGAGAGTTATTTGCGAGATTCCTTGACGGTAGTTTTGGCCCCAATTGACTCCCTCGAGCGATCCCGTCAATACACGCTGAAATTGCAAGTTACGGCTATCTTCTTGACTGATTTCAGCTTGGGTCCCAGAACCGAGACGGCGGACAGCTCGAAATCTCCGCTGGAGTACCTTTTTCGCCAGTTTCTCAGTCTTACGGGGTACGGCCGACGCGAATATGTCTTTGAATCCCGGCCGTTTCTACTCTCGGAAATATCGACCGAACCCTAAGCCGCCAGCTATTTTAAAGGTCTTTTTCTACCCCCTATCTGATTAAGCCATCTTCCAACTCGGCCGATAACCCTATAGTGTCCGACACTCTTGAGGTATGAGTACGAATATGCAGACCGAGCTGGAAAAAACCGTGAAGATCACTGCCGACCGTTCAGTGACAGGATTTGCCACTACCGCCAACGAAAGCGCGAAAGTGGCCTTGGACCTGTTCAACGATCTTGAAGCTACCCTCGAACAGGTGGCCGAATCCAATCCGCGTATCAACAGCGCTCACGAGAACAACGAAGCGCGCACGTCCGACCTGAAAGCGCTTCTCGAAGTCTCCCTGGCGATCAACTCCTCCCTTGTGCTCGAGGATGTTCTCAGTATCGTCATGCATAAGGCTATCGAGCTGATGCAGGCGGAACGCGGACTCATCATGCTGCTCGATGATTCGGGCGAGCTCCAGGTCAAATCCGCTTACAATCTCTCGCGCGATCAGATGTCGGAAGCCGATATTCGCATCTCGAGCAGCGTCACCAACGAAGTGGCCCGTACCGGCCGCTCGATCTACACGTCCGACGCTATGGCCGATGACCGTTATTCGCAACAGCAGTCGGTACTGGAATTGCATCTTCGCTCCATCATGTGCGTGCCGATTAAGCTCAAGGAACACGTCATCGGTGTCATGTACCTCGATAATTCAAACCAAACCAAAATGTTTCTGCGGTCTGACCTGTACTTGTTCGAACTCTACGCCCAGATGGTGTCGAACGCCCTGCACAATGCTAAGGTGTACGATTCCCTGTTGACCTTAAAACGGTATCATGAGTCGGTGGTCACCAACACTCCGGTCGGCGTAATCGTGATCGACGCCGACGGCAGAATCGCGACCATCAATCCCGTGGCGATGGAGATATTTGATCTGAATCGCGATGACGTCTCTATTATCGGTCAGTCAGGCATACCCAGCGTGTTCGTCGACCGGCTCCCTCAGTTGGAGCGCCCGCGCTGGCAGAAAATGATCAACACGGTGATCGCTACCCGGCACGAGTTGTCTGAACCCCGGTATTTCCACAACACCGGATATGTCGAGAAGGTCCTCTCCCTGAAGATCTCTCCTATCGCCGAACTCCCGAGCGGCGAGGATGGTTTGACGATGGCCGTGGAGGATGTTACTGAAAAAGTCCTCATGGAGAAGTACGTAATTCTCTCGGAGAAGCTGGTCGCCCGCGGCGAAATGGCTGCCTCCGTGGCGCACGAACTCAACAACTATCTTTCCATTATTTCGAATAATGCAGAGTTGCTGCAACTCAATATCGAGCGCGATCGCCTCGACAAGGTCAAATTCAACAGTAAATCGATCATCGAGAACATCTTCAAGATCAAGCGATTTGTCGACAGCCTCATGGACTTCTCCAAGCCGGAGCCCGAATATCTGAGCTACGATATCCGCCACCTTATCGACGATCTTCTGTTCTCGCTGCGCATACAGCCTCGTCTGAAACTCATTCATTTCACCGTTGACCTCGCCACCGACATTCCCAATTCGGAGATGGACGTCGGGCAGATTCAGCAGGTGATCATGAACCTTCTGAACAACGCCGCCGACGCCATCGAAGAGCGCGCCGCAAAATGCCAGGCCGAAGGCGCCGAATTCAAACGTCAAATCGGTATCACTGCCTCGTATGAAAAGGCGAACGAGCAGATCGTTCTCGAGATCTCCGACAACGGCACCGGCATGTCCGAAGAAACGCTCAATAAAGTCTTCACGCTTCATTTCACGACCAAGAAGCACGGACACGGATTGGGACTCCATAACTGCAAGAAGATCATTGAGCAGCACGGCGGCGAGCTGCTGGTGAGTTCAAAACTCGGTGAGGGTACGATGTTCCGGATCACCCTCCCCCGTTTCCAACCCAAACGCCCTTCTCAGGTGTAAATGAAACCTCAGGAGGATCCCCGGTTTCGATTTGCCAGGGAACTCGGACGCGGAGGGACCGCCCAGGTCTCCCTGGTTTATGTTGACGATCTCCATGTCAACGCCGCTCTGAAACGACCTCAACCCTCAAGTTCTGACAAGCCTATAGATTTCTCACACCTTGCGGAACGCGAATTTCAGTTGATTGGCGCTCACCGTTTCCCCGGACTAGTCCGGCTGCTTGAAATGCCTCATCACGATCCGGATTACCTCCTACTTGAGTACTGTCCGGGCCCTACACTCGACCAGACCGGGCGTGTCGACGACTTACCGTTAGCGCTGAATCTGATCTCCGCCATCGCCGTCAATTTGGAATATCTCAGGTCCAGAGGCCTCATCCACGGCGATCTCAAACCGCATAACGTATTCCTTCCGATGAACTGGCAAACATATCGAGATGACAAATTCTTCCGGGTCAAACTCTCCGATTTTTCTCTTGGCCGCTGGGAGAACGAGCAGGAGTCGGCGCGTGCCGGCCTCGGCACCGTCGGCTACCTGGCGCCCGAGACAATCTCCTCATCGCGCACATCGTTTCGCTCCGACCTCTTCGCGCTCGGAGTAATCGCCTACCAGATGTTGACTGGAAAGCATCCGTTTCTCTCCGACGACTCAGACCCGGTTCGCGTAAATGCCCATATTGTCGAGAGCGAGCCTGATCCCTTGACAAAACATCGATCTGATATCCCTGCCGCCATTGTTAGTCTCGTCAACAGCCTGTTATCCAAAGACGAAGAGAACAGGCCTGAGAGCGGCTGGCAGGTCTGCGTCACACTTCGCGAGTTGGGCTGTCAATATCCTTTCGAGAAAGCGCTTTCGCCTGTCCACCTCCTGACGCGCGATATGTCTTATGGCGCAATTGTAAATTCGATCTTATCAGTCAACCCCTCCCAATTGGCACGACTCGACCTCATCACCGGCGGCGATGCCATTAACTTGCGTTTGGTTTTAACGGCCAACTTTCGCCAGGGACGTTTGACGTATGGGAACGCACAGTTTACGTTTAATAATGAAATCTACTGGCCATCAAGAATGCGCCGCCGACTGATGACTTCGTTCAGAAAAATGCCTTTGACTCAGAAGAAATCAGCTATTGTAACCGCGGTGACGCGAACCGAATTCGGTTCCAAACTCGACGCCCTGCCCGAACTCCTCCTGCCCATGTTGCACGTTAGAACGGTGAGACACATTTCTCTAAGAATGGCTCCAGTATTTGAAAAGGAGGGGCGCTCGGAGGACGCCGCCCGGCTTTATCTCCTATGCGGACTAATTGACGATGCTGAACGGTGCACCTACGAAGCGGCAGTGAACTGCCGCAGTCGTCATGAATATGATCATGCGATCGCACTTGCCAAGCGGACAATCAATTTTGGCGTAACTGCCGGCCGCGAAAACTCTATGGTCCGGCTGCTGATGTTGCAAGGGGATTTGCATAAGCACAAAGGCGAGGCCGATTCGGCCCTTGGTTGCTATACGCGAATAATTCGATTGTATGAGAACCGACCGCCCGACGGGCTTTTGGCCGAGACTTACAAAGACCTGGGGGACATCTACAAAATTAAGCAGGACCACAAGGCCGGACTGGCGGCCCTGGAGAAAGCGCTTGAGGCGTATACAACTCTTGGCGACAATCTGGAAATTTCCCACACGCTCAACAACATGGGCAATATCCACTGGATAGTCTCCGAGCTTAGCACCGCGCTTCGATTGTACCGCAGGGCGCTGGCCATCCAGCGACGATTGAACGTAATCGCCGATGTCGCCTCGACTCTCAGCAACATCGGCTCCATCTATTGCGTAATCGGCCGATTTGCCCGAAGCATCCGCGTCATGGACCTTTCGCTCAGGCTGAAACGCGATATCGGCAATCCGGCCGAAATCGCGCGCACTCTCAACAATCTGGGATACACCCACCACGTCAGCGGCAATTCGACCAAAGCCATCGAGCAGTTGACCGAATCGCTTGAGATCAACCGTCGTATCGGCAGTCGAAAGGAAGCGCTCTTTAACCTCGACAATCTCACGTCGATTATGATTGTTGCCGGTCGAATTAAGGACTCCCTTACCTTCCTGTCCGAAGGAATGTCGCTTTCGGAGGAGCTTGGCGACAAACCGCACCTGGGAGCTTTTAATCTCACAATGGCCATTGCCCTTATGCGGCTGGGCCGGTTCTCATCGGCTGACCAGGCGCTGACAAATGTCGAAAGTCGTCTGCAGGAAGTCGACGACCACATGCTGCGCTTTTCCTGCCGTCTGCAGCGGGCATGGCTGCGCTATCACATCGGCGACCTCCCTGAAAGCGCCCGCGCCTCAGCCGCTCTCCTGAAGGAAGCCGCTGACCGACGGAATCTTTACGATCAACTGAATGCCATGCTGCTTCTCACACGCCTCGACCCGGCAGCGGAACTCGTTGGACGCGCCGGCGCCATCATCGACGAGCTGAAGCTGGAGCGCGAAAAGGCGCTGCTGACATTCGGACGGATCGAAGCTCTTATCGGAAACGGGCAAACGGATTCAGCGCACCAACTGGCAGTCGGACATATTCCGTATCTCCTGTCCGCCCCGGTCGACCTCGAATTTCCATGGATGGCCAATTTGGCGGCCGAGCTGTTGATCTCAGTAAACAGCGTCGAGCAGGCTGCCGAAATGCTCGAGCTGTCGTATCACAGAGCCAACGCCACTGGCCTAATTTGGGAGGCGATTACAGCGCTTACGCTCCTGGCCCGGCTTGACAGCGCGCGCGGTGACTTCGAAAACGGTTTCAGCCGATACAAACAGGCATTGCAGTTGTGCAAATCGCTGGCCCAGAATCTCGAAAATGACCGCGATCGCGCCTGCTTTCAGAATCGACGCATCGTATTGTTCTTAGTGGATGAAATACGGCGGCTAGGAAAATTGTTGGGTCAAAAACAAAGGGCAGGAGATGACCCTGCCCTTGTTCGAAGCTCGAAGCTCACGGTCCAATAAATTTTACTGGCCGCCCTGGCTTAAGCCAACTGGGGCAATGCGGGTTTCGAGAACCTCGACTGTCAGAGTGTACTTCATCAATTCACCTCCTTCGTACGGTGTTTAGTTCACCTCCCAGGCTGGGGAGGTTTCTTCATTTAGTCCTTTCGAATGTGGATATCTCCTATGTACAATATACCGACGACCTCTCATGCGTCAAGAAATATTGAGACATTTTCAATCCTTTGAAGGTGTGTCGCACGCATATCGGACTCGCATTCCACTCGCACGGCTCGGAAAAATATTCCGATACGGGAAAAAACTATCTGCGCAGCGCGACACCCGCTGACTCGCACAGTATCCCTATACGAAAATATAATGGACAGTGGTGTCAAATTGTGGCACTGCAAAATCCACAATTTTGAAGATTCTTAACTTTTTTCGCGGAAAATGAAGAAAATTCCGTCCGATCTGGCTTTAACGCTCACCACCAGGACCAGAATTCAACCCGCAACGCCGACAGGACTTTTCTGAAAGCCAGATTGATTAAGGAGGTCTGCCCAACCTCGATCTTCGCGTATCCGGTCATCCCCTGCCGGATCAATTTCTGTTGATTGTCAACCAGCACTGCCACCGGAAACCGCTGACCTTCGTTGAACGCGCTGGTAAACGGCGGGATGCGGACTACTTTTCCTTCAAATACGACACCCGGATAGGAGCGAACTTTGGCTTTCACCGGTTGGTCTTTTGCTACCAGAAGGATGTCAAAATCCGACACCGGAACATCCATCTCCACTATATCGTCGTTAGTGACCGTGAGAATTGTGTCGACCCGGCGATTCGTGCCGACCGTTCCCGCGATGGGCGAGACCACTATCTGAGCTTCCGACTGCTTCTTGTAGTAATCGAGTAGGTATTTCTGCTTTTCAATTTCGCGTTCTAAGACTATCTCTTCTTCCGGCCTCGGCTTTGATTTTACCAGGGCCAGAGCCGACTTTCGATTTTCCAGATCCGCCTTGGCGACGGCCACCGCTGAGCGTGCGGATTCAAGTTGATCCTGCGCCAGCAGGTTTTTCGACGCCAGCTCTTCGGAGCGCTTCAGATCACGCTTCAACTGATCATAACTTGCCTGTGATGCCCGTACCTGAGCCGCCGCTTCATCCACCTGCTCTTTCTTCGGCGGGGCCTTGAGTAGCGCCAGTTGTCCTTCCAGCCTCTGCAGCTCGGCTTCGCCCGATGCAATTGACTGAATGACTTGATTCGATGTCAGTGTGGCTATCGTGTCCCCGGCCTGAATGTGCTGGCCGTCCTTCACACGAGGCAGAACATCGACAGCCGACAGTTCATTTGAGGTAATAATAGTCAGCCAATTGGATTTCCGATCAGGCGTCTCCCCGCCGCGCCGAAGCGTGCTTTCCAGAAGACCAAGGTTGTTTAGCGACAGGGTGAATTGTTCCAGCGGAATCACCGCGACCTCGCCGGAGATTCGGTGCGGACACCACGGTACGCTCACGACAATGATCAGCACTACCAGCAGTGAGACGTAAATGGTGAGACGAACGGGTTTGTGCAGAAGCGCTTTCATATAGCGGAAATGCTGTGTGACCCCACGGGCCACTGTTTCCAGTGCTCCTCTAATGATAATCGCGAAGATGACAATCGACAAGAGCAATCCGGGTCCGCCGGCCTTGGCATAAATGTATCCTCCGACCAACCAGAAAAAATATCCCACCAGGAAGGCAGAATACATAAATGCGAGAACGGCGTACGTCGTGTAGATTCTCCGCTCTCGACCTGTGACAACAATCCTCTCTACAGGCCAACCCAAGATGCGTCGCTGTAACACGTTGCCGAGGTAATGAAATGCCTTCTGCCTGAGATTCGAGATCTCCAGCCAGTCGGAGAGGAGGTAGTATCCATCGAGCTTTATCAGCGGATTGAAATTGAAGAGAAACGTAAACCAGCTCACAACGG
>DATKJY010000203.1:0-3741 GCA_035543175.1 Candidatus Acidiferrum sp. | reverse complement strand
GCCAGTTCGGTGAGGTCGCGACCGAAATGATCCAGAGCGGGGGTCTTGGATTTTTTACGTTTCTTCTTAAACGAAGACGGCTTGCCGTTCAGGATATTCTTGAGTTCCTCGTACGCTTCTTTGTAATCGATCTCGTACGTGGAAAGCACCTGAGCGGCGACCCCTTCTTCATCCTTGAGCAGGGCCAGCAGAATATGCTCGGTGTCGATATCTTTAGATTTGAGGGCGCGAGCTTCCTGGCCGGATACTTCGAGCGTCTTCTTGGCGCGGGCCGTGAGCGGAAGCTGACCCATAGTCATCGTGCCGCCGGAGGGCTGAACGACTTCTTCGATGGAAGTCTTGAGATCATCGAGGTCCAATCCGAGATTGGAGATGACCTCGACAGCCCGTCCCTCACCGAGACGGATGAGCCCTAACAGGAGATGTTCCGTGCCGATGTAGTCATGCCGCAATCGGGCGGCTTCGTCGCGGGCGTACTCAATGGCCCTTCGGGCAGCTTCGGTGAACATCTCATTCATCGCTATCTTCCTTCCTGTTGCATTCGTATGAAATATAGCATCATGCGACCATCATCGCAACTTCCAAAACAGCAACTCCCTAGCCGGAGTTCCGGAGCTTCTCTCTTACCATCTGCGCGCGGACGAAATCGCGGCGGTTGTGGTCCATTTCCTGAGCATAGTATTTCTGCAAGTGGGCCGGCTGCGACAAGAGCAGCATTTCGTTAATCTGCGCGATACTCAGGAAGTCGATCAGTTTCATGGCGTGGCCCAGCCGGATGGCCGAGAGCAAGTTCATGGTTTCGTCAGAGGTCAGGACGCGGGCGTATTTGAGAATGCCAAAAGCGCGCCATATTTTGTCTTCGATCATGTCGGCCGCTTCGTCGAGAAGCGTCTGCCGAGCGGCGGCCTCATTATCAATAATCTCACGGGTGATACGGGTTATCTGAGTCAGGATCTCTTCCTCGGAGACGCCGAGCGTGTTCTGATTGGAGACCTGAAACAGATTGCCGAGCACATCGGTACCTTCGCCATAAAACCCACGCACTAAAAGACCGCTTCGCGTAATTCGTTGGATGACCTTCTCGATATCGCGGGTAAGGACGAGGCCGGGAAGGTGAATCATGACCGACGCCCGCATGCCGGTGCCGGCGTTGGTGGGGCAGGCGGTCATGTAGCCGAAGTCGGCATCGTAGTCGAACTCGACATAGTGGCCGATTTCGGTTTCGTACTTGATAGCCATCTGACAGGCGCCTTCGACATCAAATCCCGGCGTGAGGGCCTGGATGCGAAGGTGATCCTCTTCGTTTACCATAACAGCAACCTGTTCCGCAGGTCCAATGAGGAGGGCTTTGGTCAGATCGCCGTTGAGGAACACCGGGGAGATGAGATGCCGCTCGATCAGAAAGTCGCGGTCGAGGCTGTCGATATCGGCGGCTTTCACATACTGGCCTCCGGAAAGCAGAGGGGAGCGGGTGATAGCGGAATCGATATAGCCGACGACGCGTTTTTTGGTTTCGGAATCGGCCGAGGTGGGGAAATTACAGCCGGCGACATTGCGGGCCAGTCTCACGCGCGACGACAGCACGACGTCGGCTTCGTTTCCTTTACCGGCGAGCCAGGCGGCAGGTGATTTGGCCATTTCCTCGAACATTGTGCTCACTTCACAGTCCTTGTCGTACGCTCAGTGGTGAACGCCCAGGCTTTCCCGGATCGATTTCAGTTTGTCCCGTATTTCGGCGGCGCGCTCGAAATCTTCGGCCTCAATCGCTTTCTTCAGTTCAGTTTCGAGTCGTTCTTCTTCCTTTATCGGCAGGACAGACTCTTTGCGCCCGTCCAGCTCCTCGGGCTGCGGTATTTTGCCACGGTGCAACGAGGCGCCATGGATTTTACGCATGATGGTTTCCAGCCTCGGGCGGAACGTGCGATAGCAGTCGCCGCAGCCGAACCGGCCCTGGCGAGTGAATTCCTCGAAAGTCAGTTTGCAGGTAGGGCACACCAGATTCTCGAGCGGCTCGGCTTTGCCGGCAGGTGTAGCCGGCTTGGCGAGGTTGGCGAGCAGTTCCTGCAGAGGAAACGGCTTGGGGTCTGTGGGCGGATGGAAGCCCCTGGCTTCAGCGCACTCGTGGCACAGTTCAAGGCTGGTTTTCAGATTATTGGTGATCTGCACCAGTTGCACTTTCGCTTCGCGTTTTTTACAATCCTGACACAACATTAGACAACGCTCCTCACTGTGATTCGTCGTGCAGCTTTCCGTCGACCATTCGTAACTCCCGATGACACCGGTCTGCGAACTCGCGGTTATGGGTCGCGATCACAAACGTCGTCGATTTTTCGGAGTTGAGACGGAAGAGCAAATCGTGAAGCATCCTCCCGGTGGCCGTGTCCAGATTACCGGATGGTTCATCCGCGAGCACAAGATCCGGACTATTGGCCAGTGCACGTGCGACCGCAACTCGTTGTTGTTCACCGCCCGAAAGTTGTCTCGGTCGGTGGTTTCGTCTATTTGTTAAACCCATGTCTGCCAAGAGTAGTTCCGCCTGGCCGGTGGCGACGCTTCGGTTGAGGCCGTTCAGCATCATCGGTATCATAACATTTTCCAAGGCGGAGAAGTCCTCGAGTAAATAGTGAAACTGGAAGACGAATCCCACCTTACGGTTGCGGAGTTTCGCCAGCGATTCCTCGGACTGGCCCACGAACGACACGCCGCCGAGTGTCACTTCGCCGTGCGTCGGGCGGTCCAGCCCCCCCAGGATATGGAGAAGTGTCGATTTTCCGACCCCCGAAGCGCCGGTAATGGCTACCATCTCCCGCTGTGCTACCGTCAGACTAATCCCTTTCAGTACAGGGAGGACGCCATCGGCGGTGCGGAATTCGCGATAGATATCGACGGCGGCCAGAAGTGGCCGCGTTCCGTTCGCTTCGGCGGTCATGCCCTGTTCCTATCGTTTACGGCATGTATGTTTAATTTCGGCACAATTGGCAGAACGTTTAGTCTCATAACATCTTTCACCACATCATTGTCTGAGGACGTCGATAACCGAAAGCCGGGCCGCCTGGTTGGCCGGATACAGGGCGGCAAGAAAGCAGACGAACACGGTCACCGCACCGGCGAGCGCGAAATCGAACAAATGGGTATCAATCGGCAGATAGCTGATGAAATAAATGTCTGCCGGTAATGTGATTACCCGATAGTGGTTCTGAATAAACGCCGCGCCAAGGGCTATGGCCCAACCCGCGATCACGCCGCCGGTAGCGATAATCAAGCCCTTATATACGAAAATCTTTCGAACCGAAGAGGGGGTCGTTCCGATGGTCTTAAGGATGCCGATTTCGGCCCGCTTTTCCATGGTCATCATGACGAGGGTAGAGATGATGGAGAAAGCGGCTACGACAACAATCAAGATGAACCCCAGAAACAGGATCTTTTTCTCGATGGCTATCCAGGTAAAGAGGTTTTTGTGCAGGACATTCCAGGGCACGATGTCGTACTGGAAATTGAGAAGCGAATCGATTTTGGGGGCCATCGTGGCCGCCTGGTAAATATCAGTCAGTTTCAGGTGGATGGTATTGACGGCGTCGCCGGTCCTAAACAGCTCCTGCGCCGAACGAAGCGAGATGTAGGCGAGATCGGCATCAAATTCGTACATGCCGGTTTCGAACGTACCGGAGACGTAGAATTTGGCGATGCGGGGCTGGCTGGTCTTTCGAAGCGTGGAGCCGCGCAGCGAATACAGAATGACCG
>DATKJY010000202.1:0-7285 GCA_035543175.1 Candidatus Acidiferrum sp. | reverse complement strand
GATGAACTCGCCGTCGAGATGGCTCACATCGAGGTATACATACTCCTCACCCGTTCGCTTAAGTTCCTCGTCGATAACGCGGGCAACAATGTCCCGGGGAGCGAGGTCTTTGAGTTCGTGAGCGTTCTCCATCAAGTAACGCCCTTCGAGCGATTTCAACCTCCCCCCTTCGCCGCGCACCGCCTCGGAGATCAAGAACGGTTCACGGCCAGGATTGTATAGGATGGTCGGGTGAAATTGAATGAACTCGAGATTGGCGACCGCAATACCGGCTCGGTAGGCGATGGCCACACCGTCGCCGGTAGCGATCTTGGGATTCGAAGTATGATAGTAGGCCTGGCCTAATCCACCGGTTGCCAGCATGGTGACCGGCGCGTAAAAGGCATCGAACATGCGATCCGGCTCTGAAAAGACATAGACGCCGGCGCATACGCGCTGGCCGCCATCGGCATACGTAATTAGGTCGAGAACGATATGGTCGCGGAAAATATGAATGCGATCATCCTGCGCCCGGCAGGCGGCAAGCAGCGCGCGCTCGATCTCACGGCCGGTGAGGTCCGAAGCGTGGGCGACCCGGTTGGTCGAATGGCCGCCTTCGCGTCCGAGATCAAAATGGCCGTCGACGCGCGTGAATTCCACGCCATAGCGCATGAGCTCACCGATCGCCGCCGGTCCAGCCTCCACTACCTGCTCGACTACGTCCTTATGACAGATGCCGCACCCGACCCGGAGCGTGTCTTTAATGTGCAGATCAAATGAATCGGTGTTGGAGAGCACGGCGGCGATTCCGCCCTGGGCGCGGTTGGTGCTGGTCGCTGTCTCGCCTTTCTTGGTAATGATGGCAATTCGAGCGTTGGGATTCTTGGCGGCAACTTCGAGCGCGTAAAACAGCCCGGCGATGCCGCTCCCGATTACCAGATAATCGTATCGTTGCTCCATCAGTGGTTCCGTTTCGTCAGGCCGAGCCTGTTAATAATACCCGAAATAGTCAGCTCATCAGATTCCAGATTCACCGTCTGCCGAACATAATACAATTTCCTCCCGAAATCAAAGTCGCCCAGTTTATACCAGTCTTTGCCTGTGGTCACGATCAGGTCTGCCCCCGTATCGATGGCTCTATGCCTGATCTTCTTAAGCGACGCATCGCCATAGCGCTCGTGGTCCGGAAATTCCAACGTCTCGATCACGCAGCCCGTCAGGCTCTCCATCTGTTTTCTAAATGCCTCAAAATTCCCAATCCCGGCGAACGCCAAAATCTTCATGCCGGCAATTTGGCTGACTGACAGCCAGCCGGACCTTCCGACGAGTTCCGAAATGGAAAATGTGGCGACATCGATTTCGGCTTCAGGCGACAACCGCAGCACTTTCTGTCGGACAGCCGCGATATTCTCAACTGATTCAGCTCTCGTCAGAATCACGATGTCAGCACGCCCAAGGGCGGATAGCGGCTCTCTCAGAACACCATAGGGCAGGAGATGCAGAAGTTTTTGATCGACGCTTGCATCAAACGTGACAATATCCAGATCGCGCGCCAGCCTAAAATGCTGAAAACCGTCATCGACAATGATGACATCGACTTTCTTGCTTTCGCCGAGCCTGACCGCAGCTTTGGCCTTGACTGTATCTACCGCGAAGACCGCTACCGGAAGGAGATGAGAGAGAAGCAGCACTTCGTCGCCGACCTGATCGGCCGACAGTCTCTGCAATTCTGATCCCAGGGCCAAAAGTGGCGCCGGATTCGACCTGCCGTATCCGGACGAAACAAGGCCTACTTTGATCCCGCGCTCAATCAGGTGTTGTGCCAGATATGCCACGATTGGCGTCTTGCCCGATCCACCGACTGCAGTATTCCCTACCGATATGACGGGTACTGCGGCGCGAACTGGCGCCCCGACCATCAGCCGGTGTAGGACGGAGGCGACCCGATACAATAGAGACAAGATCCACAGCAGACTGTCGGTTATGCTGAGAAGGCCGAAGCCTTGCCGGTGGACTATCTTCTTCCAGATTCGGTCAAGCATGGTGCAGACGACTCAGAATGTAATCGCAGGCAACAGCGGTCGCCGAATGCGCGAGATCGGACGCTGTCTTGACTGCAAAGGAATGGCGACCCGCCAGGATGTCGGCGAGCTTGGCCTGAAGTTCCTCGGCCGATTCCACGCGGGCGCCATATCGATTCGATTCAACGTACTCCGCCGCGTCTCTTACATTTGCCACCGATGGGCCAAACAACACCGGCGTACCGGCCCAAACCGGTTCCAGAAGATTATGCCCGCCCAGGTCCACCAGTGTTCCTCCGACAAATGCCAGGTCACCGGCCAGGTACAAATCATTTAGTATCCCCATTTGGTCCACGACGACAATAGCATCGCTTTCAACCGGAACTTCCTGATTCGTGCCACCATTGTTCTGGTATCGATGCGGCTTGAGGCCGGACGTTGTACAAAGAGACAGGATTTCGCCGACTCGATCCAGATGCCGGGGCGCTATGACCAGACGAATGCGCGGGTGCAAGGACTTCAACGCAGCGTATACTTGAAAAAGCAGCGCTTCTTCTCCCGGCCGGGTTGAACCGGCGACAAATAGGAATTCTCCATCAGCCACTCCCAGATGCGCCCTGATTTCGTGAATTTTCGTGGGGGCGCGTTCTATCAGCGGTGCATCAAATTTCATATCGCCGGCAACTATCGAGCGATCAGGCGTCACGCCAAATTCAGCAAATCGATCGGAATCGTCTTTAGTTTTGAAGAAAAATTGGTCGTAGGTCGCGAGCAACGTCCGAAACGAGCTCCTGGCAAACCGATATCGTTTGGAAGCTCGTTCCGACATACGGCCATTGACCAGCACTATCGGTATGTTCCGGTCATTCGCCTCCAGAATCAGGTTCGGCCACAATTCTGTTTCCGCGATCACGATCATTCTCGGCCGAAGCATGTCGAGCTTCTTCCTCACCAGCGTGGGGACATCAAACTGAAAAAAGGAAACGGTCAGAGATCGGCACGTAAGCGCCATCGCCGTCTCATACCCGGAGCGCGTCATCACGGTCAGATGAATGCGAATTTTCGGATCGATACTCGCAATTCTATCGATGAGATAACTCACTACCCGAACTTCCCCCACCGAAGCGGCGTGCAGCCAGAGCTCGCAACTTTCCAGCTTATCCATCACCAGGCGTTCACGCCACAACCGATCCCCCTGCATGATTTTGATAAGCCCGTATGCATACAGTTTGAAATAGAGGATATATGAGACGAATTTATAGAGCGGGATCATAGATACTTTGCCACCAATCGTGCTGCCCGTCCCGACGCTCCGACGCCGCCGAGAAGACCGGCTACGGTATCAAGGCGTTCCTTCACGCCGGTACGATAACTCACCTCCTCGTGATACCGAGTCAGCGCCGCTCCCATACCGGCTCCATTTGCTTCCCCCTGAATCAACTCAGGCACGACCTTCTCGCCGAGAACGAGATTCACCAACCCGATCTTGTCAATCTTCACCAGTCGACGGGCTATCTGGTAGGTAACGAAACCGGTTTTATACACGATCACCATCGGACGGCCGATAATCCCGGCCTCGAGTGTCGCTGTCCCCGATGCCGTCAACACGAGATCGCTCTCAAACAGAATTCTGCGCGAATCCTCAGATGATATTTCGATATTGTGTCCCGCAAATGCCGATGCCGTCTGATTATAATCATATCCATTCCGGAGCGCCGCGACTATCGCCTTCGTCCCAAATTTGTGATTGAACGCCGCAGCCGTCTCAAGCATAGGCGTCAGCATCCGCTCGATCTCCTGCGGCCGCGAGCCAGGAAGCAGCGCGATTGTTCCGGAATTCGGAATGGGCGATCTTATGTATTCGCTCGGAATATCTTCAAGCAAATAGTGCCCGACAAATTCCGCCCGCACGCCGTGCGAGCGATAAAACTCCTGCTCGAACGGCAGAATTACGATCATCAGATCGACCAGCTCCTTAATGTCCGCAATGCGTCGTTTCCCCCAAGCCCATATCTGCGGTGATATATAATAGACAATCGGGATACCCAGACGGCGAACCCGTTTGGCAAGGCGTAGATTGAACCCCGGATAATCCACCAGCATAATGCACGATGGTTTTCGCGCGGCAATTTCCCGCTCGCATCGGTCAAGGAGATTTCGGAAATACGGGAATCGTTTGACCACCTCCCAGAACCCAAGCACCGCCAAGTCGGCGCTGTCCGCCATCTGTTCCTGACCGAGCGCTTTCAGTTTTGGGCCACCCAGACCGAACACGGTGAGCCCGGGAGTCATCTTCTTGAGTGTCTCGACGACATGACTGGTGGCGTTGTCTCCGGACGGGTCACCAGCTGATATGAATAACTGTGGCGTGCTCACCTATGCCGGTTCCTGAAGCATCCGTGCAATCGAACTCAATCCTATCCGCTCGATTTCTAGCGCGACGCGGAGCGCTTCGGTGCCTTCGTCGACCGTCACCGCAACCGGTTTATCGTGCAGAACAGCCTCGACAAACGCGGTCAGTTCCGTGCCAAGCATATCCTGACCGTCGTCGGCTTTCTTCGAGTACAGAAGGTCCTGCCCCGATTTCCCGAGGGGAACCCGCAACCCAAATCCCGTGTCTTCCTTCCCGGCGAGGCGGTAGATGTCCGCCTGTTTTTCCGCAAGATCGAGCGAGTAATATCCGGACTTCTGGAAAATTCGCAATTTCCGCATAGCTCGGAGCGATATGCGCGACGCGGTCAGATTAGCGGCAGCACCGTTGGCGAACATGAGACGGGCGTTGGCAATATCGGCCTGTTCCGATATCACCGCGACTGCCGACGCATGAATCTCGACTACCGGCGATTTGATAAACGACAGGCACAGGTCGATGTCGTGAATCATGAGGTCGAGCACTACGGCAACGTCGGTTCCCCTCGGGTCAAACGCGGCAAGCCGGTGCGCTTCGATAAACGATGGTTTGATGGCGTAATCTTTCAGCGCCCGAACTGCCGGGTTAAACCGCTCAATCTGGCCGACCGTTATCTTGATCCCTCTTGTCCTGGCGAGTTGACTCAGTTTCAAGGCCTGAGACAGATCCGAAGTTATCGGTTTCTCAATCAAACAGTGTATTCCGTTCTCAATGCAAAATGAGGCAATTTCAAAGTGCGCGGTCGTCGGGACGACAATCGCTACTGCCTCTACCTTGCCAACCATCGCGTCAAGCGAGTCAAACGCTGTGACCTTGTATTCGGCGGCATATTTTGAAGCTTTCTCGTGATCGATATCATACACGCCGACCAGTTCCGAGTCGGCGATTTGCGTCAGCCAGCGGACATGATGTCTCCCCAGCGCCCCCACGCCGATTACGCCGGTCTTTATTTTTCTCATAGATATTTCTCCGGGCACACCGGTGCGGTCAGAGTTAATGTGGAAGGGAAAGTAATAGTTTCTGGTATAAGAATAAAGGGCAAATCTCGATTGAAGACGGCGCCCCGGGCCGGAGCGCCGGACAGTTAGAGAGAGATTTCCAAAGCGTAATAGTCCGCGCCGTCCTGATAGTAGCCGCCATCAGATTCGCCGTGCGCGTACGAAAACTTTAGATTCATATTACGTAGCAGGTAAATGAAGAAGCCTTCGTCATTCGCAGGCTTGACTCCCACCAGATGTCGGGTCACCGGCAACGATGATAGGCTGAGCCCATAGGTCGTGACATCTCCAGTGACGGTCGGCGCCGAGATATACCCGATCCGGAGAGCGGCAAACTCAAACAGCCCTACTTCCGCTCCTGAGTGCATGTAAGACTGGTTATTGGCGTATTGATCCTCCCACTCGAACGCGGGAAACACGGTCAGCCATTTATATCGGAGGTCAAAACCCGCGCCGAATCTGGCTGCGTGCGGAAGCGGGTAGGCCTTCTCGAGGAATTTCATTTGGGGTCCAATATTACCGATCTCTGCTCCTAATGAGAGGTCGGCGCGCAACCGGCCGCTGCCGCTGTCCGAAGCAGATCCGCCAAGTAGTATCGGCATTTTGCCGATCACGCCAAAGTTCAGCATATTGCCGTACGAGCCGTAATCGGAATAATCTTCCGTATAGTGTGTATACGATATGCCTAAGCCGAATTTGACATTCGACGAGTACCCAAGGGCTAATGACAGTGTGTGAGCGGCGCTATTGGCACGGAATGCAGTGCCCGAGCCGTCCTCGGTGCCCTGCTCATAACTGGTTTCCTCAATTGGCCCGGTTGCGAATGCATTGCGAATATAGCTGACACCCCCCGTGTATTTCGGCGGAAGGTTCAGAAACGATTTCCAGTTAACGGATACCGCGAGAGAACGTTGCGCTAACCCCGGATCGCCGTCAATCAAATCCATGCCGCCTGGAAACGCCGATAGTGAGAAGTACTGGAAATCGGCAAATGCCAGGGTGGCCGGGTTGAAATACGATGACCAGTTGCCTGACCATCGCATGACGCTTACGCCGCCCATGCCAAACGCCTCAACCGACGGCGAAATCGCCAATGATCTGGCTCCAGCCGAGCCCACCTTCGCCTGCCCGAAAGCAGAAGCCGTCATCACGCAACTGAGTATCGCAATTCGGATCTTCAGCATATATCCTCCCATATTCTCATATCATAACATAGCTCACATGGAGTAATTTGTCAATTAGATAACCACGCTGTCACACAGCCGCTACAGCGACACCGATATGGCGTAGTATTTCACGCCATCCGGGTACCAGCCATCTTTCGAGGACAAATTGGCGAACGAGAATTTGACATTGAGATGCCGTGAGAGATAGTCTCCGAGGCCGACATTTTCGTCCGGCTTTTTAGATGCCAGCCGCTTCGTGATGCCAAGCGAAGACAGCGTGAGGCCGTATGATTTTATATCCACGAATTCCGCCGGTTCAATGAGAAATCCTCCCCGTAGCGACATGATATCGAACGCGATCAATTCTGCGCCGTACCGCCAGTGTTCCATGTCACTTCCTGACACCCTTTCGACTTCTGCAGCCGGGTACATGCGGAGCCAGGCGTATCCGAGTTCAAGGCCGATTCCTAACCGAGCTTGAGCAGGAGGTGCGAACTGACTAATTGCATAGTGAGTACCGGTGCCCAACATGCTCCACTCAGTCCCCACCGCAACCCGGCCGAAGAATTTTTTCGCGCCTTCGATAAACCTATCATTGCCAATAACCGGCGAGCGCGCAATCAGCCCGAACACGAGTTGATGTCCAAGGTCCAAGGTACTGGAAGGAGTTGACGTCATCTGGACATAGGTAACTCCGGCCGCAACGTCAAT
>DATKJY010000201.1:0-3050 GCA_035543175.1 Candidatus Acidiferrum sp. | reverse complement strand
TGTTGCCCGGCGGTCGGGACCCCGGGAGTTTCAATCTCTCCCGTACTATCATTCGCGACCTGCTAACCGACAAGAACGCCATCCTGATCGGCAACCCGCAGGATGATCCGCATTTCGCCGCCCAGCAATCGATTATTATGTCGGCTCTGAAATCGGCGATGGCTGTCCCGCTCTTCGACGAAGATCGCGTGCTCGGAATTCTCTACGTCGATACCACCAACCCGCTGCACCGGTATAGCGATGAATATCTCCGCCTGCTGGCGACCTTCGGCAACATCATCGCCTCGCGTCTGGTCAACTTCACGCTTCTGCAGGAGCGCGAAGAAAAGCACGCTCTTGAGGTCGAGCTCCGCCGTGCCTCCAGTATCCAGAAAAATCTACTTCCACGGTTTATCCCTGAACTGCCCGGTTACCGCCTCACCGCCTTCCAGCAGCAGTCCCGCTCGGTGGGCGGCGACCTTTATGATCTGACCATGTTGCCCGATGGCCGACTGCTCTTTCTGGTCGCCGATGTGAGCGGCAAGGGAATGGGCGCGGCGCTGTTGATGTCCAATATCCTGGCTTCTTTTCGCAGCCTCTATACTGAGACAGATTTTGAACTCGGCGATGTAGTCAAGCACGTCTCCCTGCAGCTTCACCGGTATAGCGCCCCCGAAGATTTCGCTACCCTCTTTATCGGCGCTATCAATCCCGCGGCGAATGAACTGCGCTATGTCAACGCCGGTCACAACCCGCCCCTGCTCGTTCGGACCGACGGTACCTTCGATTATCTCAAACCCTCCGGCACCATGATCGGCGCTTTCGATTTCAGCGACTGGACCGTCGAAACGCAGCATTTTAGTGAATCCGATCTGCTTTTCGTATTTACCGATGGCGTCACCGAGGCCATGAAAGGGGACGAGCAATATTCCGACGCCCGCATGGAGAAACTCGTTGTCGACGCGCGTCGGCTCGCTCCCGACGCCCTGGCACAGCGACTCATGGAGGATATTGATACGTTTATAGGTGACTCTCCACGATCAGACGACATCACGATGCTGATCATAAAAAAGGACAGCACATGTTAAGCGACGGCCAGATGCTGGCTCATTTCAAGATTATCAAGCTTCTCGGCGAAGGCGGCATGGGCCAGGTCTATTTGGCCGAGGATCAGAAACTGCACCGCCAGGTTGCCGTCAAAGTCCTGACGGCCGAGTATTTCGGCGATGCCGATCGTATGGAGCGTTTCCACCGCGAAGCCCGCACCGCCGCGCAGATCTCTCACCCCAACGTCATGTCAATCTTCGATCTCGGCAAAGACAAGGACCCGGCTACCGGCCAGGAGATCGAATACATCGTTATGGAGTATATTAAGGGAAAATCCCTGACGGAATTTCTCAAAGGCCGCCCCGCCGACATGACCACCGTCATCCGCCTGGCCGAGAAAATCGCCTCCGGCCTCGCCGCCGCCCACAAAATGAACGTTCTCCATCGCGATATCAAAGCGGACAACATCATTGTCGACGAAGACGAACAGCCCAAAATCCTCGACTTCGGCCTCGCGAAACCGCTCGAACCCGTCCAGTTCAGCGATGGTGAGACCAGCACCCGTACTGTCTCGCAGGAACTCACGCGCGCCGGCAAAATCCTCGGCACCGTTTCATATATGTCACCCGAACAGGTGCGCGGAGAAACCCTCGACACGCGCTCCGATATCTTTTCGTTTGGCGTCCTGCTCTATCGTATGGCCACCGGAGAATTTCCGTTTGCCGCCCAGACCCAGGTCTCCACACTCGCCAAGATTTTGGAGACCCGCCACGATTCTCCGCGCCTCAAAAACGACAAAATTCCGCCCGACCTCGAGCGCATTATCGACAAATGCCTGCAAAAAGACGCCGGAGACCGCTATCAGGATACCCGCGACCTCGTCGTCGATCTGCGCAATCTCCGCCGCCAGTTCGACAGCGGCGTCACCGATACTGTTAGCGGCATACAAGCTGTCCAGAAGCCAAAGAGCTCATTTTTTAAGCGGCTGACCTGGAAGCACGTCGTCCTAATCATGTTTCTCGCGCCATTCATATACGCACTCATCAGTCAGTTGCTGCCGGGCGGGGATTCCGGTAAGTCCGGCAAGGTGATGGCCGGCGAAAACAACCTGGCTATCCTCGGCTTCGAGAACAAAACTAACGATGCGAGCCTTGACTGGCTCGAATCCGGCCTTCCCGAAATTCTTCTCACCGGTTTGGCGCAGGATAAATCCGTCAACCTCATCAGCCGCCAGCGCCTGGTCGATGAACTTGGAGGCGAGCCGACTAAAGCCGGCAAAACCATTCCCCACGAAGAATGGCTCAGCGCCGCAAAGGACCTTGGCGCGTCCAAGGTCCTCTCCGGCTCGTATTACAAAATGGGAAACAAGATTCGCATCGACGCTCGTCTCGAAGATATCGCCAGCGGCAAAGTGCTGCTGGGGGAGAAGGTCGTCGGCGATGATCCCTTCTCGCTGGTGGACAGCCTCACCGACAAAATCGCCGTCTCCCTGAATATCCAACGCGAAGGCGGCGAGCAAAGTGTCTCCACGTTCACATCGTCATCACCCGAGGCGTACAAGACATATCTTGCCGGGATGAACAAGTTCGGCATGCAGCTGTACGATGATGCCATTGTCGAGTTCGAGAAAGCGATCAAGATCGACTCGACGTTTGCTCTGCCGTATATGCGCATTGCCATGTCCAATGCCTTCAAGAGCCGCCAGCAGAAGGCGGCCATTTATTTCGCGAAGGCCAAGCAGTACGAGAGCAAGCTCCCGGTCCACGAGCGCACGCTGTTGGATATCTATGCCGACATCTGGCTGAATCACAAATTCAACGATGCTTTCGCCAAGATGGAGGCGATGGTCAAGACGTATCCGGACGATCTCGAAGCCCGAAGCATTTACGCTGTTCTGGTTAACGAGTTTACGAAAGACACGACCAAAGCTTTTGCCCTGCTGGACACGGTGATTGCGGCCAATCCCCGATATGAATTCGTGCTGACCTATCGCAGCCAGGCCTATCTGAATCTGGGTCTGTACC
>DATKJY010000200.1:0-2086 GCA_035543175.1 Candidatus Acidiferrum sp. | reverse complement strand
TTCGGCGATTCTCTGCGCTCTGCAACGCACTCGGCACGGCTCTCGATTCACTTGACACTCCGGGCTTTCCAGCCGAAATGAGCAAGTTCGACCGGGCCCGAGAAGAATTCCGAGCCGCCCTTTCGGATAAGGACTACCGCTATTACGCGTTCCAACTGTGGCAGGAAGGAGTCGCCCGATACACCGAGTACCAGATGGCGCTGGAGGCCTCCAGAAGCGGGTCCTCGTTCATCCCGGACAGTGTCTACCTCAAGGTGGCTACGTTTATGCGAAAGAGAATATCCGACAATCTTAAGAACCCTAATCTCGCCTCTGACCAACGAGTGGCGTTCTATAGCGTCGGAGCCGCCGAAGCCCTGCTGCTCGACAGAGTCCAGGCGAACTGGCACAATTTTTATAAGAGCGACAGGTTCTCCCTCGACTCCTATTTCCCAAAATGAGAGATATGGTAAGATAACCATAAACTCTTGACCTTGCGTCGAAGGCCGCACAAATTGCTGACCTGAACGGATTACTATGGATACCCTGAACGCTATAAAGCCGATTCTGGACAGTGTTCGCGTCTTAGAGTCCGAACACATCGTAGTGGGCTGGATGGTCCCGGTGATTGTAATCGCCGGAGCGTTCATAATCGGCTTGATCTTCGAGAAGGTCGTGCTTGGGCATCTTCGCAAACTGGCCGAGCGCACCCCGTGGCAGGGGGACGAGATTATCATTCACGGCCTGCGCGGCGTCACGACCATGTGGTTCCTGCTGGCCGGCACGTTTGCCGCCGGCTACATGATTCCGATTCACCCGACTATCCTCGGGCTCATTCACAAAGTCCTCACAGTCCTGGTGATTCTCTCCGGGACGGTCGTCGTCTCGCGCATTGTTGTCGGTTTTGTCAATCTGTCCGGAGCGAAAGAAGGTGCCGGGCTGCCGTCGGCGTCGATTCTTTCCAAAGTCGCCAAGTTCAGCGTCTATCTGATTGGTGTGCTCATTGTCCTGCAGTCGCTGGGCATATCCATCACCCCCATGCTGACCGCACTGGGTGTCGGCGGTCTGGCCGTCGCGCTGGCGCTTCAGGACACACTTGGTAATCTGTTCGCGGGAATTCACATTCTGGCCTCGCGTAAAATCCGCCCCGGCGAATACATCAGCCTTGAGACCGGTCAGGAAGGTATGGTCACCGATATCAGCTGGCGTAACACGACCATTCGCACACCAAACAATAATCTGATCATCGTCCCCAACTCCCGCATCGGGTCATCGATCGTCACGAATTATTTCCAGCCGGACAAAGAAATGTCCATGGCCGTCCCGATAAACGTGACCTTTCAGAGTGATCTCGACAAAGTTGAGCGCGTGGCCACTGAAATCGCTCGACAGGTCATAAAGGCCAGTCCCGGCGCGGTGACCGAGTTTGCCCCCTTGGTCCGGTTCGGGACCATGACCGACAACGGCGTCACCGCGAACATTATCCTCAAAGTCCGTGATTTCGACTCTCAATTCCTCATCCGCCACGAATTGATCAAGCAACTTGTTCGGCAGTTTAAGACCGAAGGGATCGAGATAGCGGTCCCCGCCCGCGTCTTACGCATGAAGCCCGATGATCTTCCTCCGGGAGCGCCAAGGTAATTAACTTCCACTGCTTTTGCCGGCCGCTCTCCCATCGAGCTGAGCGCATCAGGACATGACACCAACTACATTAAATCCATTTGACTATCCGGCCCTGATAGTCCTCATGGCGGTCCTGTTTCTGATTGCCGTGCGCCAGGTGGGGCGCTTTCGTTTTCAGATCTGGCAGGTCATGCTACTTGGGGCGTTAGCCGTGCTGATCATGGGTTCGATTCGCCCAGTGTCGGCGCTGAAAGCCATCAATCTCGACGTCATGCTTTTCTTATTTGGGATGTTTGTTGTCGGCGAAGCCTTGAACCAGTCCGGTTATCTGTACCAGCTCTCGTACCGCGTTTTCGGCCGCTCGAAATCGGTCGACAGCCTGATTCTCTCGATGCTGATCGGGTTAGGTGTTCTCTCCGCATTCCTGATGAACGACACGCTCGCTATCATCTGTACGCCGCTGGTGCTGTATTTTGCCCGACAG